>NZ_RZPB01000800.1:0-2628 GCF_003998535.1 Mesorhizobium sp. M7A.F.Ca.AU.002.02.1.1
CACCTCCGGTACCGTCCAGCCGGTCAATGTCCAGGGCAATCTCGGCGACCGTGTAGGTGGTCACGTCGGCGCTGAGCCCGTCCGTGTTGGCGTGGACGATGCCACCGCCCTGGGAAATCATGATGGTCCCACCGACCGCGCTGGCCAGATGGGCGGCGCCGGTGAAGTTGACGTCGTCGAAATCATAATTGCCGAGCGTCGGATCGAGCCCGATCGTGTTGACGGTGTAGCCGCCGGCGGCGGCGCTGATGGAGGACTGCAGCCCATCGGCGGACGTGCCGTCGCCGAAGGTGAAGTTGGCGTTGGCCGAGGTCGCGGTGGCGCCGCTCGACGACAATTCGACGCCGACGCCGACATTGGAAATGCTGGAGCCGCGCAGGAAGGTGATGGTCTTGTTGCCGGTCGTCGACGACAGGTCGATGCCGCGCGAGGTCAGGCTGCCGGTGCCGGTGATCGTGGTCAGGCCGAAATCGGCCCTTGTCGAGGAACCGCTCGAGGAACCGCTGAAGTCGATGCCGGTCTGGTTGGCGCCAACCTCGTCGATCGTGGTCGTGCCGAAGCTGATATGTTCGTTGATGTCGAGGAACTCGATGCCGGCGGTGCTTGCCGCTCCCAGCGTAACCTGGGTTGTGCCGAAGGTGACCGTGCCATTGTCGGCAATGAAGATGCCGGTGCCGCCAGGCGTCGTCACGGTGACCTCGCCAAAGCTCGCCGATGCCGTGCTGGCGACATTGGTGACGGACAGGCCGGTGCCCGTGGCATTGGTGATCGACAGCGGCGCGGTCACGTTCAACGTCGCGGTGCCGCCGAGGCTGCTGACAAGCGCCCCGCCGCCACCCGTCGCCGACAAGGTCGGGCCAGTGAAGCTGATGGCGCCGCCGGCCGGGGTCAGCGTCGATCCGACATCGAACAGATCGCCGGTGCCGGTCGAGGTGACCGTACCGCTGAAGGTCACCGAGCCGCCGGTGGTGCCGTCGACCTTGACCGCCGCGCCTGGCGCGGTTGCCGAGCTGGAGATGTTGGCCGCTACGCCGACTGTCGCGCTGCCGCCGGAAACGACGACACCGTCGCCAGCGCCCGAATTGGTGATGGTGCCGCCGAGGATCGTGATCGAGCCCGTATTGTTGGTCAGGCTGACATCGGTGCCCGCGACATTGGTCGCCACCAGATTGGTGATGGTGAAGGTCGATGACGAAGCGTTGATTGCAAGGCCGTTGATGCCGGCAGCGGTGCCGCCGACAGTGACATTGCCACCCAGGAACTGGCCGCCCGAGACGGCATTGAAGTTGAGCGCCGTGGCCGTCGCAACGCCTGTCGTGATGCTGTCGAACGCCATGCCGCCGGTGCCGATGGTGATGCCGTCGAGATTGATCGCCCGGCCGGTGCCGGTGGTGATCTGCTCCGTGCCCGCGGCCGCGACTGTGATCGTGCCGCCCCCGGTGGCATCGAAGCCGGTACCGGTCGTCGTGGTCAGGTCCAGCCCGCCGGTGAATTTCACCGTGCCGCCGGTGTTGGCGGACAGGTCGATCGCGTTGGCCGAGCCCGTGCTGGCGGTGATCTTGCCGCCGAAGGTGGCGGTGCCGCCGGTCTGGCCGATGATCCTGACCGCGTTGGCCGCATTGGCCTGGTCGATCGTGCCGTTGTAGGTGACGTTGGGCACCGCACCGTTGATGTTGAAGGCTACATCGCCCGTGTTGGTGATGGAACTCGCGGCCGCGAAAGTCAGCGTGCCGCTCGAGCCGCTCCAGATGGCCACGCCCCTGCCGCCGCCACTGATGTCGAGATCGTCGAAGGTGGCGATGCCGTCGAAATTGTTGGCGAACAGCCCGACGCTGGCGGCACTGGTAATCTTGGTGTTGCCGGTGAAATCGACGGTCGCGTTCGAATCGACAAGCACGATGCCGGTTTGAGATGCGGTCTGGACGGTCAGGTCGTCGACCGAGACCGTGCCGGTCACACCATTGAGGTAGAGGCCGGACCCGACATTGCTGGCCGTCACGCCCTGGACGGTCAGGCCGTTGATGCCCAGGCCGTAGATCGCCGAGCCGGAACCCCCGGAAACGTTGAAATCGAGCAGCGTGTTGCCGTTGCCCAGCGTCACGACATTACCGCCGCCGGAACTGGTCAGCGTCGCCGCACCCGCTGAATCCGATATGGATTCGTCATGATGGATGTTGGTGCCGGTGACATTCAACGGCACCCCGCCGAGCGAGAACGCGCGGTCGTTGCCGAACGAGGCCAGTTCCTGTCCGTCGCTCAGCGAGAAGCCGGTGGCGTCGTCGATTGTCCCGCGGTTGACCAGGACAATGATGGCGTCGCTGGCGGTAATGCTGTCGGCATATTCGATCGAGGCGAGGTCGGTGATCGACGTGCCGCCGCCCGAAGCCCCGGCCGCAACGAAGATGTAATTGCGCAGATCGTAAAGTTGCGGGCCGGTAAACGCGGTCGTGCCGAAAGCGTAGTGGCCGCTGCCCTCATTGAGCCCGCGCGCATCGAGCGAGGCGGTGATGCCGGAGATGGAGCTGGAATTGCCGCCGAAGGTAAATTCGGCGTTGGCCGTGGCGCCCGGCGTGCCGGCAATGCCCAGCCGCACGCCGGTATCGACATTGGTGATGACGCCGCCATCGG
>NZ_RZPB01000801.1:0-2622 GCF_003998535.1 Mesorhizobium sp. M7A.F.Ca.AU.002.02.1.1
GGTTGACGCGATGGAACAGCTTGCGGTCCATCTGCTCCTCGACGGTGCGGATGAGCTGGCTGACGGCGGCGGCCGATACAGAAAGCTCTTCCGCCGCCCCCGCAAAGCTGCCTGTACGGGCGGCAGCCTCGAAAGCCTGAAGTCCTTTGAGAGAGGGAAGTACGGCCATGATCACCGGATAGATAAGTTCAGCTTATCTAAATCGCAGAAATCGTCATTTTTGGAAAGATTTTTCATGCGCTACAGTGGATTCTATCAAATCCCAGCCTGGATCGAAGCCCGTGGATCATCGCGACGTAATTTCATCGTTGACGCAGGAGGAGCGCAACCGGCTGACCGCCAAGTCTGATGCCGCGGGCCTCGTTCAGCTTGCCGCTCATTGGGGTGCGATCGTGATCCTCGGATCGCTGATCGCCGCCAAAGTGCCGTTCTGGCCGCTGCTGATGCTGCCGCAAGGTCTCCTCATCGTGTTCCTATTCACGCTGCTGCACGAGACGGTTCATCGCACGGCCTTTGAGGCGCAGCGGCTGAACGATCTCGTGGCGCGGGTGTGCAGCCTGGCGATCGCACTGCCGGCGGACTGGTTCCGCTACTTCCACTTTGCCCACCATCGATACACGCAAGATCCCGACAATGACCCGGAACTGGCGTTCCCCAAGCCGGAGACATGGCGGCAATACCTCGTCCACATATCCGGCATCCCGTTATGGTGGGGCCACATCAAGACGCTTTATGCCAACGCCGCGGATCGTGGTCGCGAAAGCTACGTTCCGCCAAAGGGCTATGACAAGGTGCGCATCGAGGCACGCGCCATGATTGCCTTTTATGCCGTGCTCCTTCTGCTTGCCGTCTATTTCCGGCTCTCGGTGCTTGTCTATGTCTGGATTTTGCCCGCTCTGTTGGGGCAGCCGTTTCTGCGCCTCTATCTCTTGGCCGAGCACGGTCGTTGTCCGTTCGTCGCCAACATGCTGGAGAACACCAGGACCACATTGACCAACTGGCTGGTCCGCAAGCTGGCGTGGAACATGCCGTTCCATGCCGAGCATCATGCCTATCCCGGCGTGCCGTTTCATCAACTGCCGCGGTTTCATGCGCTGATCGAGCGGCATCTCAAGGTGGTCGAGCCCGGCTATGTCAGCTTCCACGAAAAGTACATCGAGACGCTGCATTGACGATGGCCGGCCTAGCCGGTCTGGCTGTGCGGCGCCCGGGATCTCAACAGACGCTGGATCTCGGCCGCCTGTGACGGCGCGCCGATCAGAAAGCCCTGCGCCTCGGTGCAGCCATTGCTGCGCAGGATGTCGAGTTGCACCTCGGTCTCGACCCCCTCGGCGGTGACAGTGATGCCAAGCTCGGCACCCAGCCCGATGACGGTGCGAACGATCGCCGCGGTGTCGCGATTGCCCAAATCGTGGATGAACGAACGGTCGATCTTGATCTTGTCGACAGGAAAACGCCTGAGGTAGCCGAGCGACGAATAGCCGGTGCCGAAATCGTCCAGCGCGATGCGGATGCCGAGTTCGCGCAACTGCCGCAGCGTCCTTAGCACCACCTCGCTTTCGTCCATCAGCACGGTTTCGGTGATCTCCAGTTCCAACCGACCGGCTGGCACGCCGGAGAAAGCCAGCGCCGAGATGACGCTGCGGGCGAAGCTGCCGCTTTTAAGTTGCACGGCCGAGACATTGACCGCGACGCGCAGGCCGGCGGGCCACCGTGCCGCCGCCGTGCAGGCTTTCCTCAGCGCCCATTCTCCAAGCGGCACGATCAATCCGGTTTCTTCGGCGACCGGAATGAAGCTGTCCGGCGCCACCATGCCACGTTCTGGGGAATGCCAGCGCATCAAGGCTTCCGCGCCGACGATCTCGCCGGAGGCGATGTTCATGATGGGTTGGAAATCGAGGTCGAATTCCTGGCGCGACAGTGCGGTCCCGAGGTCGACCTCCAACGCACGCCGTGCCTGTACCATTGCGTCCATTCCGGGTTCGAAGAAGCGATACAGATTGCGGCCTTCGCTCTTCGCCCGGTAAAGCGCTGTATCGGCGTTCCTCAGCAGCGTGTCGGCGTCTCCGCCGTCGTCGGGGAAAACCGCGATGCCCAGGCTGATGCCGATATGCATCTCGCGGCTCTTGTCGCGGAACGGTTTTCCGATTGTCTCGACGATGCGCTTCGCGAGTTTTTCAGCATTGGCAATGCCCTTGAAATTGAACTGGATGATGACGAATTCGTCGCCGCCGAAGCGGGCAACGACGTCGTTTTCATTATGCAGGCAGCGCTGCAGCCGCTCGGCCACGGTCTTCAGCAGCCAGTCGCCGGCCGGATGTCCCCAGGTGTCGTTGACTGCCTTGAAGCGATCGAGATCGAGCGAGAAGATCGCCAGCGGCGTGGCCGCCGTGTCCTCCAGCGCAAGGTCGAGCCGTTCGCGAAACATCGAGCGGTTGGGCAATCCCGTCAGCGTGTCGTGATGCGCAAGATGGGTCATGCGCTCTTCGGTGCGGCGACGTTCGGTGACGTCGTCGAAGGTCACCACCCAGCCGCCGCCATCCATCGGCCGACGTGTGACCAAAACCGTCCTGCCGTCGGTAAGATGCCGATAGGCCGAATGCATTTTTGCCGCCGCCAGAC
>NZ_RZPB01000802.1:0-2618 GCF_003998535.1 Mesorhizobium sp. M7A.F.Ca.AU.002.02.1.1
ATCCTGCTCGATCAGCGAAGCGCGCGTCGACCAGACGATCGCCATCGAGGCCTCGCCATTGAGCAGCACGCTCTGGCTTTCGGCGCCGCCACCCCAATAGGCAACGACGTTTTCCTTGAACGCGGCGATCTTGTCATGGGTGCGCTTGAGGTCGAGCGGGTAGAGCGACGCCGGCGCGATGCCGTCGGCCAGAAGTGCTGCTTCCCAGCTCGATACGCCCCATTTGTAGAGCGAGCGCTTGCCGGGGAATTTCTTCACGTCGAAGAAATCGGCCATGCCGGTCGGCGCGTCCTTGCCGTACTTCTCGGAATCATAGGCGATGACATAGGAGAAGAAATAGGTCGAGGCGGCGTATTCCCAACCAAAGCCGGGCCGCATCTTCTTCTTGTCGACGATGTTGTAATCGATCGGCTCGAGAGCCCCTTGGGCGCCGAGCGTGATGGCCGAGAAGGGGTCTACGTCGACGAGATCCCAGGTCGGCGCGCCGCTCTTGAACTGCGCGGCGATGGCGCCTTCGGTCGGACCCGAACCGTCCATCTTGACGGCGATGCCGGTGTCCTTGGTGAAGGCCTGGCCATAGGCGGCATCATAGGCGGTGATGGCATCGCCACCCCAGTTGACCAGCACCAGTTCCTTGGCCTGCGCAAAGGCACCTGTCGAGCGCAGCAGCATCGGCGTGCCGGCCAGCACGAGTGCCGCCAGCTGTGTGAACTGCCGGCGCGAGATCTCGCCGCGACCTGCCCTGGCGGACAGGCTCTCGACGGCTTGTTTTTTGTTGTCATGTGTCATGTCAGTTCCCCTTTTTTGTTGTTGATAGTGCCGGAAAGCGGTGGAGCGACATCTCGCCACACCGTCGTCATTGCCCTCCATGCGGAAGGAGGAAACCCTTTTCCGCCGGCCAGGTGAGCCAGACGGAATTGCCCTTGCTGAGCGCTGCGGCCGCCACCTCGTTCGGCACCGAGACGGTAACCTTGGCGCCTTGCCGTGTCGTCAGGTCGAGCCGCGTCGCAGCACCGAGATAGGTGGAGTTGGTGGCGGTAGCGGCGATGCCATTCTCGCCATCCGCCGCCTCGCCCGATATCGACATGTATTCGGGCCGGATCGCCAGGATGGCATCGCCGCGCACGAGTTCGGCCTTGCAGCCCATGCTGACCGCGCGGTCTTCGCAAAGGCCGGTCGAGCCATTGCCGGCAGGCTTGACGCCCTTCAGCGGCAGCATGTTGATTTCGCCGAGGAACTCGGCGACGAAGCGGTTGTCCGGCCGGTCGTAGACTTCGTCGGGCGCTCCGACCTGCAGCAGTTTGCCGTGGTTGAAGATGGCAACGCGCGACGACAGCGCCAGCGCCTCGCTCTGGTCGTGGGTGACGAAGACGAAAGTGGTTCCGGTTTCCTGGTGCAGCCGCTTCATCTCGGCCTGCATCTGGCCGCGCAGGCTCTTGTCGAGCGCCGAGAACGGCTCATCGAGCAACAGCACGCCAGGTTCGAACACCAGCGCACGGGCCAGCGCCACGCGCTGCTGCTGGCCGCCCGACAGTTGCGCCGGCAGTTTCTTCTCGTGGCCCTTGAGACCGACGCGCTCGATCATCTCGCCGACACGGCGCTTGATGTCGGCGGCCGGTTTCTTGCGCACCTTGAGTGGGAAGGCGATGTTGGCTTCGACGCTCATATGCGGGAACAGCGCGTAGCCCTGGAACACCATGCCGGCGGCACGTTGCTCTGCCGGTCGGTCGGTGATGTCGACGCCGTCGCTGAACAGCTTGCCCTCGGTCGGCTGCACGAAGCCCGCAAGGATCATCAGGAAGGTGGTCTTGCCCGAACCCGACGGCCCCAGCAGGGTCAGGAACTCGCCACGGCCGATATCGAGCGACAGATTGTCCAGCGCACGGAACGAGCCGAAGCTCTTGCCGATCCCGATTGCCTTGATCTCTGCGGCACGGCCGGGTTGCTGCATACTGCCCTTTCCCTAACGCTTGTCGAAATCGTAGGCAGGGTGCCGGCTCACCGCAACCGAATAGTTTTCGCGTGATCGGCAAATTCCATTCATCTATGGCGAGATGGCGCCGCCTTGCCCTCAATACGGCAGAATGCGGTTCTCCTGGAGTTTCGACCGCAGCCATCCCGCGAACGCTTCCAGCACCGGATGCGAAGCCTTGGCGTGTTCGGAGACCAGGAAATAAGAGCGTGGCGACTTGATCGCGATGTCGAACGGCCTGACCAGCCGGCCCTCGCTCAGCGCCCGCCGGCTGGTCAGTTCGTCGCCCATGGCGATGCCCTGGCCGGCAATCGCCGCCGAAAAGACCAGGTTCATGTCGGAAAAGAAGATGCCACCCTCGATGTCGGGGTTTTCCACCTTGGACAGCGCCAGCCAGCGCGCCCAATCCTCGGTGTCGTCGAGATGCAGCAGGTTGGCGCGCAGCACGTCCGACGGTCGGGAAAAACCGCCGACCTTGTTGAGCAGCGTCGGGCTGCAGAGCGGCGTGAACGAGATTTCGCAGAGCGGCTCGACCGCCCGGTTCGGCCAATTGCCGACACCAAACGCAATGAAGGCATCGGCATCTGCGTTGCTGACATCGTCGAGCCGGCGCGGCGTCAGGATGCGCAGCGCCACGTCAGGATAC
>NZ_RZPB01000803.1:0-2613 GCF_003998535.1 Mesorhizobium sp. M7A.F.Ca.AU.002.02.1.1
GTTCCATGACGCGCCGAACATCCTGCATTACGGCAGCGCCAATGAAGGCGTCGAGATGCGGCCAGGCATGATCTTCACCATCGAGCCGATGATCAATCTGGGCAGGCCGCACGTGAAGGTTCTGTCGGATGGCTGGACCGCGGTAACGCGCGACCGCTCGCTGTCGGCGCAGTACGAGCACACGATCGGCGTGACCGACACAGGGTGCGAGATTTTCACGCTGTCGCCCAAAAAGCTCGATCGCCCCGGCCTGCCGGCTTAGAGCGCACCTTACCCGGCGGGAGGCCGTCTATGCCGACTGCACATCCGCGGCATTCGGCAGGTCGATGGTAACGACCAGTCCGCTGGGCTGGTTGTCCTCCAATTCGATCCTGCCGCCGTGCCCCTGGACGATGTCGGCAACGATCGAGAGGCCCAGACCGAAGCCATGCTTCGACGCAATGCCGCGCGACGCATCTTCCTTGAAGAATGGTTCGAAAACACGGGCACGTGCCGTCATCGGAATACCCGGCCCGTCGTCCCCTACCGTGATGCGCGCCGCCGTGCCGGTCGCCGTCAAGGCGACCGTGACATTGCCAGCGAATTTGACCCCGTTGTCGCAAAGATTGGCGATCGCACGCGCCAATGCATTGGGCTTGCACCAGCCCAGAAGCCGGTCCGGCCCGGAATATGAGACAGGAAATCCGACATCGGAGAATTCGGCGCAGACGGTTTGCAGAACGCTGGCAATATCGGCGCGCTGCAGCTTCTCCGTCGAAACATCGTTGCGCAGGTAGGTAAGGGTCTCATCGATCAAGATTTCGATGTGCTGGACATCGGACAGGATTGCGGTTCGGATTGGGCCATCATCCATGCGCTCGGCGCGAAGCCGCAGCCGCGTCAAAGGCGTGCGCAGATCATGACTGACGCTGCGCAACATGCGCGTGCGGTTTTCGATCATCGTGCGGATACGCGTCCTCATCCTGTTCAGGGCGCGCGCCAACCCCACCATTTCAATGGAGCCGTGTTCGACGAAGAGCTGGTCGCCATTCTCGATCTCGGCCGAACCGACTGCCGCCGAGATGCGCTTCAACGGATCCGTCACGGCCCAAACCGCAAACAGCCAGATCAGCACGGGCAAGGCAACGAAAGCCATGAACCTGTAGAACGAGGCACGGACGAGGCCCGATGTCAGCCAGGAATCGGGCATGCCGAAATGGGCCAGGACGTCCTGCTGGTCGAGGTCGATGACAAACGCGTATCGGCCGCCGATCCTTATCCAGCGTCCCTCAACCGTCCCCCTGTCGATACGCAAAAGCCATTCGACACTTCGCCATTGCAGATAGGACTGGGGAATGCCGGTTATCCGGTCCTTGGGCAATATCTCGAAATCAAAGCCGGCCCGCTTTGCTGTCGCCAGAATTGCGCCACGCGCCTGCGCCGGCGTTTCTTGCAACAAGGCAGCAACAACGGCCGCACGCCCGGCGTTATCTTCCGCGGCGGGAAGATCGGCGTTCTCTATGAAACTCTCGACGACCGAACCGACGAACATGATCACGATCACCGCGATGAAAATGATTGCCACAAACTGCCCACGCACGGACTGTGGCAAGAAACGGCGGATGAAATCCCTTATGCTTCCTCCACCGTCGCGGTGAAGATGTAGCCACCCAACCGAACGGTCCTCAAAAGCACCGGATCGCGCGCATCCTTTTCGATCTTCCTGCGGATTCGACTGATATGGACATCGACGCTACGCTCGATCGGCCCCGCGAGCCCGGCATGGGTTACGCCCAGAAGTTCCTCACGAGAGAGAACCCGGCCTGCATTGCGACAAAACGCAAGCAACAGGTCGAATTCATGCGTCGTGGTCGTCACCCGCGCATTGTTGGGGTCATGCAATTGCCGGCGTATGGGATCAAGGCGCCAGCCGTTGAAACGAAGTACCTTCGACCAGTCCCGCTCGTCGGGATCATAGGCTGTACGGCGCAGCAGCGCCCGTATCCTGGCCGTCAGTTCACGCGCGCTGAACGGTTTCGTCACATAGTCGTCCGCGCCGATTTCCAGCCCGAAGATGCGGTCGATTTCCTCGCCGAGCGCGGTCAGCATCAGGATCGGAATGTTGGTTGCGGCACGAAGGCGGCGGCAGATGTTGAGACCGTTTTCGCCCGGCAACATGACATCGAGCACGATGAGATCGAATTTCTGGGTGCGAAGCGCGGCATTCATCTGGACGCCGCTCTCGGCAATTTCCACAGTCATGCCGTTGTCGGTGAGCGTGTCGCCCAGCATGCGTGCGATCTCCAGATCGTCTTCGACAATGAGGATGCGCGAACCTTGCCTTGCCGACCTGGATTCGGCGCTCAAATCGCTTTGGTGCCGTTGCTGTGCCATTCCGGAGCTTGTCCAGCTTGCATTTGGTGCCCTGGGTAGGCGTCAGAACCGATATCCGACGAGAAGCATCCCTGAAGGCTGGATCTTTTCGACGACGACGGGGCTGTCGGCAGCGTCACCCAAGAGAACGCCGACCCCCGCTTCGCCGCGCACCATCCAGTTCTCGTCGAGCATATATGTGGCGGAAATCGAAAAATCGGCGCGCTTCAAACCGGCGCCGGCATCATAGCGCGCCAGCCC
>NZ_RZPB01000804.1:0-2610 GCF_003998535.1 Mesorhizobium sp. M7A.F.Ca.AU.002.02.1.1
TTGCGCTGTCGATCGATAGAACCACGCAGGATCTGCGGGTATCGCGTGTCGTGCACGTCACCAATGGCAGCCTGGAAGGTGCCGCGATCGTCGTCGAAGTGACGACCAACATCCTCTGAATCGAGAGTTATGGTCCGCTGGGCCGGCCGGCACCGCGTTGCGGCGACCGGCAGCCTGAAAGGACTGGAGCGGCTCACGCGCGGTGAACCGCTACTCCTTGCCGCTTTCGGAAATGCCGTTGCCGCCGGCGGTTGGCAGGATACCGAAGTCTTGCGACTTCGCCCCTTGCTCCGCCGTCAGGAAGCCGTCTGAGGCAAGACCGCGCCGCAGCAATTCCCTGACCGCGGCCGAACGGCTCGGCATACGCTTGTCGAAGCGCCAGTTTTCCAGCGCAGCCAGCTCGTCTGACGTCAGCATGATCTGCAACCGTTCCGGGCGTTCCAGTTCAGTCATCGCGCTCCCTCGCTCAGGATCCCGATACCTCGAATGAGTATTCAACTCGCTTACCTAATAGTTAGGAAAGCGCTCCTAGCGCGTCAAGACCTCGGGATGAGTGAACTGCTTCTCATGCGCATGATGAGCCTGATGGTATTCGGCGTAAGGCGCATACTTGCATAACTATGCTAACTAGCTGATTTGTTTAGATATTATTTAATTCGTGACTTGCCAAGATGAAGCCCCTGCCGCATTGTGCAACCTGAACAGAAAACCGTTCCCTTTGGGAGGTTTCGATGCGGTATGATTACTCGGCGCGACTGCGCGATGACGTCCGTTCAGCGGTCCAGATCGCCTTCAGGAAGACCGGCATCGTCAGTATCACGGCGGTGGCGGAACATGTAAGGGTCAGGAACCTGGCCGAAAACATCGCCCTCGAGGACGTCGAATACATTGTCTTCCAGGCAGCCCAGCTGATTGGCGCCGCAATTGAATTCGACGGGCTCACCAATTTCGACGGCGTGGCTGGCCTGTTCGTGGATGGTCTCGGTGGCGACGATGGCGGGCGGATGATCGCCCAACGCGACGGGCCTGGTCCGGCCACCCTGCAGTAAGACGGTACCGGCTGAACAGGGGGCCTTCTCAAAAGGCCGCCCTGCTGTTTCTGAACCGGATGATGACCGGAGCCGTTCCGTCAGGCGGAGCCGGCGATTTGTGAGGCGAAGTCGCGATAGGGACGCAGAGGGCGGCCCAGAAGCGCGGTCAGGCGCTCCACGTCGCCGGCCTCGGGCAGCATGCCGTCGGTCAGGAACCGTTCGCCCATCAAGCGCATGTCGTAGGCCATCCAGGCAGGCAGGAACTGCTTGAGATTCTGCTCGAAACCTTCGGTGTTGTCGCCGCCGTAGCTGATCGGCCGGGCGAGCACGTCGGACCAGATGGCCGCGATATCCGTCCCGGTCAGTGTCTGCGGACCGACGAGGTTGATCCGCTCGAGCGCAAGCGGCTCCGCGGACCGTTCGCGGCGCAGCAGCTCGAGAGCGGCGATCTCGGCGATATCACGCACGTCGACCATGGCGAGACCTTTGGCGCCGATCGGCATTGTGTAGGTGCCATAGCCGGTGATGACGTCTTCGATCATCAGGTCGTTCTGGATGAAATAGGCCGGGCGCAGGATCGTAGCCTGGAAGCCCATCTGCTCGATCATTCGCTCGACGCCGAACTTGCCGGCGAAATGCGGCACGTTCACATACACGTCGGCATGGATCACCGAGAGATAGACGATCCGCTCGATGCCCGCCGATCGGGCGACGTTCAGCGCGACCAAAGCCTGGGTGAATTCGTCCGGCACCACGGCGTTCAAGAGGAACAGGGTGGAAACGCCGGACATGGCTTTGCGCAGTGAATCGACATCGAGAAAGTCGCCTTGCGCGACCGATACGCCCGCCGGGAAGCTGGCTTTCGACGGATCGCGGACGAGAGCACGGACGTCGGCGCCGCGCTTGACGAGGTGCTCGACGACTTGGCGGCCAACATTGCCTGTGGCGCCGGTAACGAGGATGGTCATGGAATTTCTCCTGTTGGGTTGCTTGACAGGCCCAATATGTGTGGCTCACAAACACTCAAACAGACCGAAATTTTAGACGCACCGTCTCACTGGTGGAACACCTATGGATATTCTGGCCCTCACCGATTTCAACCTCGTTGCCCGCCATGGCGGTTTCGGCAAGGCGGCACGGGCCACCGGCCGGCCCAAGGCAACCCTGTCGCGGCGCGTTGGAGACTTGGAGAGCAGCCTTGACCTGCGCCTGTTTGAACGGGGTGCGCGTAACCTGAAGCTGACCGAGGAAGGACGGGCGCTTTTCGAGCGGACGGGGGCGTTGCTTGCCGAACTGGACGAGACGGCCGCGGCGATCGCCTCGGGCGGTCAAAGACCCAAGGGGAGACTGCGGATCAGCGCGCCCCTGCTTTTTTCTCAGACCGCGATGGGGAGGATCGCCGCGGGATTTGCCCTCAAATTTCCGGAGGTGAGGCTGGAGGTCACGACGGAGGACCGGGCTGTGGACATGATCGAGGAAGGCTACGACCTGGTGATCCGGGTCAACCCGGATCCCGACGAAAGCTTGGTCGGACGGGCGTTTCTCCGCGACCGGCTGGTCGTCGTGGCGAGCCCTCACC
>NZ_RZPB01000805.1:0-2610 GCF_003998535.1 Mesorhizobium sp. M7A.F.Ca.AU.002.02.1.1
GATCTGGCCAGGGGCGTGTCGGCACGGTGTCTGTTCGCCGGCCAGGCCGATCTTGGTTGCGGCGACTCCCTCGTATCGAACCCGAGCTTGGCCATGTCCAGCTTCCCCGACCTTCCGGCACCCTAGGCAGACTAGCATTCCCAGGAACACCAAGGCCCTTAAACGTTCGAGGTAGGTACGCTGTCCGACGTCGCCAATCCGGATGATTGCCACTTAGCCGAATGACCCGATGGCCATGGTGACCTGGCGTCTTGACGGTTCCACACTGAAAGTTCCAAGGGGTGGACGACATGGCGCGACGTTGGACGATCAATGGGCGGTTTCTTTCGCAGCCGACAACAGGCGTTCAGCGTTACGCGCGCGAGGTCGTGCGCGCTCTCGACACCTTGTTGGCCGAGCAGAACCCGCTGACCCGCGGCCTCGAGCTTGCACTGCTCCACCCTCCAGGGTCCGGAGACTTCCCCCTGGCTTGCATCGAGCGTCGAGAGATCGGCGGCATGAACGGGCATGCCTGGGAACAGGTGCAGCTCCCCTCATCCCTGGATGGCAGCGGACTGCTCAGCCTCTGCAACACAGGGCCGCTGCTTTCCCGCAAGCATATCGTCTGCGTCCATGATGCAAACGTCTGGAATGCCCCGCAGAGCTATTCATTTGCCTTTAGACTTCTTTACAGGAATCTGTTGCCCGCCCTCGGCAAGACGGCGTGCGGTATTTCGACCGTTTCCAACTACTCCTTGGATGAACTGGTTCGCCGCGACGTCATCCCGGCAGAGCGGGCTTTCGTGGCGCCGAACGGCCATGAGCATGCCTTGCGGTGGGAGCCTGAACACTCAGCACAGACGCGGCTGGCGGCCTCGCGGGAAACCGTTGTCCTGATCGGCAGTACCGCACCTCACAAGAATCTGGATCTCCTCCTGAACATGGCTGATCGTCTTGGCGAAGCCGGACTCAGAATCGCGATTGTCGGCATGTCGGATTCGCGCGTCTTTAGGTCAGGATCCGCCAGGACCGAAGCGCGAAACATCCACTGGCTCGGCCGCATTTCGGATGGCGAGTTGGCGGCCCTCCTCGGGGACTCGCTATGCCTGGCTTTCCCCTCGCTCACGGAGGGCTTCGGTCTCCCAGCCCTCGAGGCGATGGCCGTCGGCTGTCCTGTCGTGGTTTCAGACCGCGCCAGCCTGCCTGAAGTCTGCGGCAATGCAGCGCTGTTTGCATCCCCAGACGACCAGGACGCATGGTTCGACAGTTTCGTGCAGCTTCGCACTTCTCAGGCCCTGCGCGCTCAGATGATGGGCAAGGGAAAGGCGAGAGCCGCGGAATACAGCTGGAGGGCGACGGGCCTGCGTTATCTCCAGGCGATGGCGGCCGCAGACGGCGTCGATACGGAAACGAAGATCGTCAGGGCTCCCGAATTCACATGATCTCGTGAAGTGCCTGGACGGCGTCTAGCGATTCCAGGATCGCGCGGTCGAAGTTCTCTTCTGAAAAACGTCCTGCATTTCTGGCGCAAGCGCGCGGCGCAATGGCATGGCTATTCTCTTCGAACCGTTCCACTGCCTGCTTGAGGTGATCGACCGTTTGAGCCTTGAACAGCACTCCTGTCGGCTCGGAGGATGATCCTAGCCGCTGTACGATGTCGACGGCGCCGCCGCGACCGAACGCGACCAGCGGCGTCCCGCAGGCCTGTGCCTCGGCCAGCGCTATGCCGAAATCCTCGCAGCCCGCAAACACCATCGCCTTCGCCCGCGCCAGCGTGTCCACATAGTCTTTCCGGGGCAGGTAGCCCGAGAAGGTGACGTTGGGACCGGCAAGCGCCCGCAAGCAGGCTGATTGCTGCCCTTCGCCAACGATGACCAGTCGCCGCGACGGCATTTCGTTGAAGGCCCGGATGACAAGGTCGGTGCGCTTGTAGGGGGCGAGGAAGGACGCTGAAACGTAGTAATCGTCCTTATCCTCCACACAAGGCAATTCGCCCAGTGTGACCGGGGGGAAAACGACGCGCGCCTGGCGCCCGTAAATGTGCTGGATACGGGAGCGGACATAATTCGAGTTCGCCAGCATCAGGTCCGGACCGTGCGCGGTTCTCGTATCCCATGTCCTCAGGCGATGGAGCATGTAGCGATAGAGCATTCCCTTGGGGCCGAAACCAAGCCGTCCCTGCTGAAGATAGGAAAATTGTTCATCCCAGGCGTAGCGGACGGGACTGTGCACATAACACAGATGCGGCTGGTCCGGCCTGGTGATGACGCCGCGCGAGAAGGCGGCCGACGACGAGATCACCGCGTCGTAGCCCGTCACGTCGAATTGCTCGATCAGAAAGGGACAGAAAAAGAAGAGGGATCGATAGAATTTATGGACCATCGGTATCCGGTTGGCCGCAGACGTATGGAATTCCACGTCGTGGAAATATTGCTCCTTCACCTCTTGTGGCAGGAAATCGAAAAGCGTGAAGACCTCGGCGTTGGGGAACTGCTTGCAGATTTGCGCAAGAACCCTTTCCCCTCCCCGGAAATTCGGGCACCAGTCATGAACGATCGCTATCCTGGCATTGCTGTCGAAGCCGGGCCCCGGCGCGGCCGGCAATTCTTCGATGGATACATCGATCTTGGC
>NZ_RZPB01000806.1:0-2603 GCF_003998535.1 Mesorhizobium sp. M7A.F.Ca.AU.002.02.1.1
TTTCCTACCGGCACATTCTGCCCAACAGCATATTGCCCTTGATCACCTATGCCGGACTTTCGCTTGGACAACTGGTAGGCGGGGCGGTCGTGACCGAAACCGTCTTTTCCATGCCAGGCATGGGCCGGCTGCTGGTCGAAGCGATTTCGTCCCGGGATTTTCCGGTGATGCTGTCGGTGGGAATGGTGATCATCGTCGGCGTGATGATCCTCAACCTTGTGGCGGACATCACCTACAGCCTCGTCAATCCGCTCGTGCGAACATCGGCTTAGAATCCAATGAGAAAACTTCCGTTCCGATTGGTCCTTGGCCTGACGCTTCTGGTGATCATCACATTGATCGCGGTGTTCGCGCCCTTGATCGCGCCACTGCACCCGACCGCTACGACGATCAATGTCCTCGGGCCGCCTTCGGCTGAGAATATTCTTGGCACGGACCAACTGGGCCGGGACGTGCTGTCGCGCGTCATCTACGGGACAAGGGTTTCGTTGCAGGTGGGTGCTTCGGCGGCGATCGTGGCTGTGCTGATCGGCGCGCCCATTGGCCTGATCGCCGGGTTTTTCCGTGGCTGGGTCGATTTTGTCCTGGTCCAGATAATCGACATTTTCATCGCCTTGCCGGGGCTCGTTCTCGCATTGATCATCACCGCCATGCTCGGGCCATCGGTGGTCAACCTGGCGGTCACGCTGGGTGTCGTCACTGCGCCGACGGTCGCCCGCCTGGTTCGTGGCCAGGTTTTCGTTGTCCGGGAAATGGTCTTCGTGGAAGCTGCGCGTGCCACGGGCGCAAGCTCTTTCTGGATCATCCGCCATCATATCATGCCAAACACGATGCGCGTGGTGTGGGCGCAGTTCGCAATCAATGTGGCCTTCGCGATCTTCACCTCCGCAAGCCTCAGCTTCCTGGGGCTGGGCGTGCCTCCGCCGGCTCCGGATTGGGGCGGCATGGTGCGCGACGGTTCGATGTTCCTGCCGATCCTGCCGCTGCTCAGCTTGGGGCCGGGTGCTGCGGTCGCCCTTACCGTTTTCACATTTTATCTAGTCGGGTCGAGCATGAACGAGGCCGCGTCCCGCAATGATCGCTGATTGGAGCAGGGAAATGACGTCTAGCCAGGTCGAGCCGCCGCTGCCGGCATTCATAGAACAACGCCTGCAGGAGTTCGCGGGTCCGGAAGGTGCGTTGAAGGCGCGGCGATGGATGCGGCCGGCCGATGTGTTGATGCGCGTCGAGAACCTTCGCTGCTTCAAGGCTTCGCGCGTCAGTTTTGCCGATATGCTGCTGCGCAGGATCGTTCGCGAACGCTGGCAGATAAGAATGATCTCGGCGGAGTGCGACGATGACGGCGCGGCGAGATTTGTCTACCGGATCGACGCGGAAGGCCATTCCTTCTCCTATATCGCCCGAGCATATCCATGGGACGGAATCGAAAAAGTCGGACGCCGCTCCGACGGCGCGGATCGCGACATGTTCGGCGCGCTCTTCGTCAATCTTGCCAGCCAACAGCGTATCCAGCGGGAATTTGAAACCTTCGACATCAAGGCTGAAGGCCAGATGCGCACGGATTCGGATGTGGTCGGCTGGACCCCCGCCAATCGCAGCAGCCGGCATTTCGACGCCGTCGTCGAAGCATTGTCCCGCGGCGAACAGCCTGCCCCAGAGCTTGGCATCGCCTACCTCATGCGGAACGGTGGCTTTCAAAGCAGTGGCAGGAACGGCACGGTTTCCTATCCCGGCATTCCCGAGGAGCACCCGCTGGCGCACCCGTTCTTTGCGGACATCTTCGCGATCTACCTGGTTCGGCTTGTCTCCATCGATCTCGTCAATGCCGTGGCGCGGCGGCGCAATTCGGACGCGGCGCAGCTCGACATCGCGATCGCGCGCGGGCTTGGAATAGGCAACTCCTCAGGTCAGGGGATGTGTGTAGCCCTCCAACGCTGGCCGCATTGGGTCGCCACCTGGGTGACCGTGCGCGAGGCAGCGCTTGGCTACGCAAAAAGCCTGCCGGTCGAAGCGGGAAGCATTGCACTTGTCCGCAGCTCGATAGAGAGCACCATACGTATCTATGCGCAGACTGACCCACAGACGCAGGACTATGTGGCGGCTAACGAAACCATCATCGAGAACTTGAAACGCATTTCGGCAAGCCTGCGCGAAGGTCAGTGGCATTGCTGGGGCGACGTTGCTGCGCACGTCGCGGAGGTCATGGATGGCGAGACCAGTGAGCAGTTTCACAGCTTGCTTCTCGACGTAGTGCCGGACTTCTGTGACGCCATCGCGCCCTATTTCCAGATCGGCGCAGGCCGCAAGCGGCAACTTCAGCCAGCAATGAGGATCGGTGAACTGCGCGAGATCCTGCGCAGAAATTACGTCTGGGCCTTAACTGCCGACCGTACGCTCGCCGAAACGCACCAGCATTTCTGGTACCATTCGATCGACAATGGCGAACAGAGACGCGGCGAGAGAATCGTCGATCCGCACGAGCGTTTCGAATCCTTCATCGATCATATCGGACTGATCCAGAGGCTGGCGGCAGTGCTGGTCAGCCGTGATGATAACGAGCACGTCGGCGATGTCGTCCTCGACCATCCGGATCTGCACTACGC
>NZ_RZPB01000807.1:0-2596 GCF_003998535.1 Mesorhizobium sp. M7A.F.Ca.AU.002.02.1.1
ATCTCGTGCAGATCGCCCATAACGTCCGCATCGGCCGCAATTGCATAATAGCCGGGCTTTCGGGTATTTCGGGTTCTGTGGTCGTAGGTGACAATGTCACCATGGGCGGCGGCGTCGGGCTTGCGGATCACCTGACCATTGGGACAGGGGCCAAGCTTGCCGCCAGAAGTGGATTTATGAGCAATGTCCCTGCAGGCGAGATCTGGGGCGGCTATCCGGCACAGCCAATGGCGGAAGCCATGCGGGAGATAGCCATGCTGCGCAAGCTCGCCAGGACCCGCAAACAGGGCGAGGGAGGCAATGGCTGACATGATCGCGTCGACGACGCTGGAGGCGGTCGACATTATGGGGCTGATGAAGCTCCTGCCGCACCGCTATCCGTTCCTGATGATCGATCGTATCGTCGACATCGATGGCGACGAATCCGCTGTTGGCATCAAGAACGTGACCATAAACGAGCCGCATTTTCAGGGCCATTTCCCTGAGCAGCCGGTCATGCCGGGTGTGCTCATCGTCGAGGCGATGGCGCAGACGGCCGGCGCCATCTGTATCCGCAGCCTGGGTACCGAAAAGCCGTCGCTGGTCTATTTCCTGACCATCGACAACGCCAAATTCCGCAAACCGGTGGTTCCCGGCGACCAGTTGAAGATCTATGTCAAGAAAATCAAGAAACGCGGCAACCTGCTCAAATTCGCTTGTGAAGCCATGGTCGACGGCGCCAAGGCGGCCGAGGCCGAGATTTCAGCCATGATGGTCACCAGCGACTGACGATCGAGTGCTTATGAAAATCAAGACATCCATTCATGCTTCCTCCATTGTCGAGGAAGGCGCCCAAATCGGCCAAGGTGTGCGCATCGGGCCGTTCTGCCATGTCGCTGCCGATGTGGTGATCGGCGACGACGTCGAACTGGTCAGTCATGTCTCGGTGATGGGCGCGACGTCGATCGGCGCCTCGACCAAGGTCTATCCGATGGCGACATTGGGCGCACCGCCGCAGAACACCAAGCACAAGGGCGGCCGAACCACCTTGGTCATCGGCAGGAACTGCACGATCCGCGAAGGCGTGACCATGCATCTCGGCACCGATTCCAGCCGCGGCGAGACGACGGTCGGCGACAATGGCAATTTCCTTGCCTACGCCCATATCGCCCATGATTGCGTCGTCGGCAACAATGCGACGTTCGCCAATGGCGCAACGCTGGGCGGCCACTGCGAGGTCGGCAACAATGTCTATATCGGCGGACTGACCGCAGTGCATCAGTTTGTCCGCATCGGCGACAACGCCTTTCTCGGCGGCTGCTCCGCGATCGTCGGCGATGTCATCCCCTTTGCCATAGCGGTCGGCAACCGCGCCAGCCTACGCGGCCTCAACATCATCGGCCTCAAGCGCTCCGGCCTGCCAAGGTCCGAAATCCTTGTGCTGCGCAAGGCTTACAGGATGATCTTCGATCGTTCCCGCACCGTTGGCGAGAACATCGAGTTCGCCAAGGCGGAGTTCGCGTCGTCGCCGACCGCCATGAAGATCATCGATTTCATCACCAGTCGCGGCAAGCGGCACTATGCTGTGCCGTCGCTCAAGGGCGGCGATGGCGACGATGTCGATGACGAAGACTGAGACAGCGGCAGCGCGTCTTGATCTTCCGCCGGGCTCCAGGGTCGGCATCATTGCCGGCGGCGGCAGTCTGCCGGTCGAAGTCGCGGCCGGTTCGGCTGAACAAGGCTATCCGCCCTTCGTCATCCTGATGGAAGGCGAGGTCGACCGCATCGCGGAGCTCTCCCGATACGATCACGAAAGCCTCGCTCTGGAAGGTATAGGCTCGCTGGTCCCATTGCTACGGCGGCACCGGATCACCCATCTGGTGCTTGCAGGCGAGATCAAGCGCCGGCCGCGATTGCTTGCGCTGCGCCCCAGTCTCAGCCTGCTCGCGGTAATTCCGCTGGTCGTCATGGCGCTCGCGCGTGGCGACGATGGCCTGCTGAAGGTCTTGGCGAGGGGCCTCGAAGCCCGTGGAATAAAGGTTGTGGGAGCGCATGAAATCGTGCCGAGCCTTGTCGCCGCCGAAGGCGTCCTGACCAACGCCGCGCCACAAAAGTCGGACTGGCGTGACATCGAGGCAGGCCTTGACGCAGCAAAGGCCATCGGGGCGCTGGACATCGGCCAGGCCGCGATCGCCATCGGTGGCCGGACCATTGCGCTGGAAGGCATCGAAGGAACAGCCGGATTGCTTGAGCGGGCAAAGCTTTTACGCGGCCACGGCCGTATTGCGGGCAAGACCCGCGGCGTCCTGGTCAAGTGCGCCAAGCCTGGCCAGGAACTGCGAGCGGATCTTCCGTCCATCGGCCTGCAGACGGTCGAAGCAGCGCATGCAGCCGAGCTTGCCGGGATTGCCGTCGAGGCGGGACGTTCGCTGGTTCTCGAAGGTCCTGAAACCATCGCGCGCGCCAACGCACTCGGCCTGTTCGTCATTGGCCTGCCTGCCACGACGGAGCCGCACAGTGGCTGACAGGGCATTGAAGATCGCGATTGTTGCCGGCGAGGAGTCCGGCGACCTGCTCGGCGCCGACATAGTACGCTCGCTCAGGCAGGCGGCCGGGC
>NZ_RZPB01000808.1:0-2595 GCF_003998535.1 Mesorhizobium sp. M7A.F.Ca.AU.002.02.1.1
CTATCCCGGCATGAATGCGCTGATCGGCTATCTCGCCGACGAGTGCTGCGCCGACGCCTGTGCGCCCGCCGTCGGCAAAGCACTGGCCTGATTTTTCTGCGCGTATAATTCGAAGATACCGGAAGGATCGAACCTATGGACATGATGACAGATCTTCCCGTCGCGGTAATTGGCGCCGGCCCGGTCGGCCTTGCCGCCGCGGCGCATCTGGTCGAGCGCGGCATCTGTCCACTCATCCTGGAGCGCGGCGAAAGCGTTGGGGCCGCACTGCTCGAATGGGGCCATGTGCGGGTGTTCTCGCCTTGGGAATACAACATCGACGCGGCGGCGCGGGCGCTGCTCGACCGCTCCGGCTGGACGGCGCCGGACAGCCAGGGCCTGCCGACCGGCGGCGAGATCGTGCGCGACTATCTGGCGCCGCTTGGCCGGCTTCCGGCGATCGCCGCCAATCTGAAGCTCGGCGCCGAGGTCACCGCGATCACCCGTCAGGGGCACGACAAGGTCGCCAATGACGGCCGCAAGGACGCGCCCTTCGTCATCCGCTACCGCGATGGCGGCGGTGAGCACCGCTTTCTCGCACGCGCCGTCATCGACGCATCCGGAACATGGTGGCGGCCAAACCCGATCGGCATCGACGGGCTGCCGGTTGCCGGCGAAGGCAAGGCGTCGGCACGCATCGCCTATGGCATTCCCGACGTGGTCGGCAAGGCGAGAGAAGACTATGCGGGCAAGCGCATCCTGGTCATCGGCGGCGGGCACTCGGCCATCAACGTCGCGCTGGCGCTGATGGAGTTGCAGGATGGCGTGCCTGGCACCGAAATCTTCTGGGCGCTGCGGCACGCCAGCATCGAGAGATTGCTCGGCGGCGGGCTGAACGACCAGTTGCCGGAACGTGGCGCGCTCGGGCTGGCCGCCAGGCAGGCGATGGCGGACGGCAGGCTGAACATGCTGACGGGCTTCGCCGTCGACCGCATCGAGACGCAAGGCGAGAAGCTTGCCGTCGACGCCCACCTCGCCGGCAAGCCGTTCAGCATGGCCGTGGACCGCATCGTCGTCACCACCGGCTTCAGGCCAGACCTGTCGTTCCTCGGCGAAATCCGCATCGCGCTCGATCCCGTCGTCGAAGCGCCGCCGGCACTGGCGCCGCTGATCGATCCGAACTTCCACTCATGCGGCACGGTTCCCGCGCATGGCATTGCGGAGCTCGCGCATCCCGAACCCGGTTTCACCATCGTCGGCTCGAAATCCTACGGCCGTGCCCCGACCTTCCTGATGGCGACCGGCTACGAGCAGGTCCGCTCGGTGGTGGCCGATATTGCCGGAGACCATGCCGCGGCCCGCGAGGTGCGGCTGGTGCTGCCGGAGACCGGCGTGTGCAGTGCCGTCGGTGTCGCGACGGTATCGGAAAGCGCCGGCTGCTGTGGCGGGCCTGCTCCCGCCGCTGTCGATGCCTGCTGCGTCAGGGATGCGGACGCCAAGGCAACCGGCGCATCGGGTTGCGGCTGCGCAACCGATGCCGAGCCGAGAAGAGCCGTATCGGCCGGCATCGATGCCTGACCGGTCCGTCCTGCGCAAGGCGATCTGGGCGCTTGGGCTGACCCAGATCATCGGCTACGGCACGCTCTATTACAGCTTCTCGATGCTGGCGCCGGCAATGGCACGCGAGTTCGGGCTCACGGAAGGCTGGGTATTCGCAGCCCTGTCGGCCTCGCTGTTTGCCGGCAGCCTGTTCGCGCCGACTGCCGGGCGGTGGGCCGACCGCTTCGGCGCCGGCCGCCTCATGACCGTCGGCTCGGTCGCGGCGGCTGTGGCGCTGGCGCTGTGCGCCGTCGCACCCGGCCGCGTGAGCTTCGTTCTGGGATTGCTGGCGATGGAACTGGCCTCCAGCTTCGTCCTCTACAGCGCTGCCTTCGTGTTGATCGTGCAGGTCGGGGTTCCCCGGCCGCAACGCAGCATCACCCATCTGACGCTGATCGCCGGGTTTGCCTCTACCCTGTTCTGGCCGCTGACCTCGGCGCTGCATGCGCATCTCACATGGCGCGAGGTCTACCTTTTGTTCGCCGCTCTCAATCTCGGCCTATGCCTGCCGATCCACGCCTGGCTGATGCGCCTGTCGCGTCGCCACGCAACGGTCACGCCGCATGAGCGCGGCTCCGCCCCCGATGAAGCGGGAATGCCGCTCGATGCGCGGCGCGGCCGGGCCGCATTCCTGCTGATGCTGGCGGGGTTCGCCACCGAAGGCTTCGTGCTGTCGGCGATCCTCATCCACATGGTGCCGCTGACGGCGGCCCTTGGGCTCGGCACCGCAGGCCTCTTCGTCTCGACCCTGTTCGGGCCGGCGCAGGTCGCCAGCCGGTTGATCAACATGCTGTTTGGCGGGCGGCTGCAGCAGACGCACCTTGCCGTCATTGCCGCGTCACTGCTCACGGCCGGGCTGTGTGCGCTGTTGCTGACCACGCCATGGCTGCCCGGCGCCTTCGTGTTCGTGTTCCTGTTCGGCCTCGGCTCCGGCCTCACCAGCATCGTCGGCGGCAC
This sequence comes from Mesorhizobium sp. M7A.F.Ca.AU.002.02.1.1, assembly GCF_003998535.1. Lineage (NCBI taxonomy): Bacteria > Pseudomonadati > Pseudomonadota > Alphaproteobacteria > Hyphomicrobiales > Phyllobacteriaceae > Mesorhizobium > Mesorhizobium sp. M7A.F.Ca.AU.002.02.1.1. Next base: position 2,536 of record NZ_RZPB01000808.1, read on the forward strand.
CTTGCCGCTCGAACTCTTCGGCCGCGAAGGCTATGGCGCGCGGCTGGGATGGGCGAGCGC
>NZ_RZPB01000809.1:0-2586 GCF_003998535.1 Mesorhizobium sp. M7A.F.Ca.AU.002.02.1.1
CCGGATGGTATTTCATGGAATTGATGATGTGCTGCGCCTGCTCGACGGTACTCACCATCGGCGCGATTAATCCTTCGGCCCCCATATCCATGGCGCGGGCGAGGAAATGGTAGTCCTGCGATGGCACACGCACCATAACCGGCAGGTCGGCCGCCTCGAAATAGCGGATCGCGCTCTTGACCGTTTCCAGGCTGAAGCCCGAATGCTCCATATCGAAAAAGGCGAAGTCACAGCCAGCGGACTTCAGGATGTGGCCTATCCCCGGCGTCGCGAACTCGGCGACAAGGGTCCCGAGCTTGACGCGTCTGTGAGACGCTAGCGCCTTGAGACTTGGCTCCGACATGAACTTCCCTCCCGTTCGCCCACAAGGGGCGCATTGCGCCTACGCGTTCTTCAAGACGAAGCTTCGACAACAAGGTCGCAGATCGTCACCAGCTTGGTGTCGACGAGCGGCGCGCTCTGCGAATTGAATTCCTCGAAATGGGCTGTCCGGCAGTGGAGCATGAATGCCGCCTCGCTGTCGTAAATCTCGTAGAGCAGGACCCGGTCGGGCTCGCCGCGCGCCTGCGTCACATCAAAGCGGCGGCAGCCGGCTTCGCTGCGAACCGACGCGGTCGCGTTGGCGTCCACGAGCTCTCGGAATCTGCCCCGGGCACCCGGCTTGAGGCGGAAATCGACCCAGACCACGAAGCCGCTCATCCCTTGCCACCCGCAATTTCAAGATAGCGTCTGGAGACATATTCCAGATGCCTGCGCATAGCCGCTTCGGAGGCGTCTGGATCGCGCGCGGCGACGGCATCAAAGATTTCGCGATGAGCCTCGTAGGCCTTTCGGTCTTCACCTTTGGCCAAAGTTGTGCGCCGCTGTTCCAGCAGCCATTCGGCCAACGCCGCGTGAATGGCTGTGAAGATACGATTGCGGGTGATCACCGCCAGCACGTAGTGGAAGTCCACATCGGTGCGCTCGAAGCGCGTCAGGTCCCCGATCGACTGCCGGTTGATTTCGAGCGCCTCCTTGAGGCCCTCAATATCCTCTGACGTGGCATTGATGGCGGCGTTGCGGGCAAGCCCGACTTCGAAAAACAAACGCGCGCTCTGGAAGTCATGAACCCCGCCAGGGGCCGAAATCATGTGGCGCGCCGGCCCCGAGAGGGCGTCGATTACGAATTGGGGGGTTGGCCGAGTGACGCGGGCGCGCTCGCCGGATTTCACCTCGACAAGCCCCATCTTGCTCAGATGCAGCAGGGCCTCGCGGATTGAAGGGCGCCCGACCCCGAACTGCCGCATGAGTTCCCGCTCGGATGGGAGCCGGTCGGCTTCGGCCAGCTCTCCCTTGCGGATCATCCGCTCGAGGTGCGCTGCAACCTCCTCCGAAAGCTTCCGCGGTTTTATCAGAACTCCGATCATGTGGCATACCTGTTATACCAGTCGGATACGCTAGGCTCCCAGAGCGCCTCTGTCAACGATCAATTGGGCTGGATAGAGACCGAACAGAGATGCCCAGGCTCGCGCGGCCCGCCTCTTGGATGGCAAGGACGACGATCGATGGGCTGCTCGTAAAAGATCAGCGGCGCAACCTTCACGCCCTCGACCTCGACCACAGGAGTGGCACAGACATGTGCCCTCGCCCCGCTGCGCTGCCCGACCCAGGCAAGCCAGGGCTGCCAAAGGGCGAGCGGATTTCCGCTCCAGCCGATCGCGCCAGCGGCCACACCGCCGGTGATGAAACCAAGCGAATGCAGCGCTTCAAGGCATGAAAGTGAGGATAGGCCTTGCAAGGCCGAGAATGCCGTCGACCTGAACCCGTCCACCGTGAGTCATATGAACCTGGGTATCTGGAGTGAAGGAAGCCATCGCCCGGAGGAACCACACCGCCGACGAAGGCTGTGATGATCCTACCCTCGGAATCGATTGTGCGAAGTTAGGAATTCCCAAAGCGGACCGGTTCCGCGGGCGCACAGACCTCGCGGGAGATAGCCGCGCACAACCGCAAGGTAGAAGGCCTGCGACCGGGGCGGACAGATATGGCGATGTCACCGACTCTGGGCTCGTGCTGAATTGCTTCGATTCGCCGAAGGCCAAGCGGATAGCTCGGTGTCATGTTCAGCCGACACCCACTCCATACGACGTCGTCGAACCACTGCTGCGCGGCGTGACGCAATGGGTTCCGGAACCAAAACTGCGACCCGATTGCAGGATTGCGACTCGTCGCCAAGCGCATTTGTCCGCGAAAACGTCGCCCGCTTCATCAACATGACACCGGAGACATTCTCGGGCATCTATGGGGCCGCATCCAGGGAAACGCACTGGCTGTCCTATGAGCTACGCCGCGCTCGTCTCGGGCAGAAGTTTGCGACCGACGAGGTTGCAGCGGGCAAAATCGACATCTTCATCAACGTCGACTCAACACACTCGAGAACCATCCGGACCTCGCCCGGGTCATCATTGGCTCACTGATGAATGCCATCTACAATCGCAATGAAGCAGGCCAGTTCGGATCTTGTCGATGAGCTGATTTCCATGAAATTCGTTCAGGAGATGAAATCCACCCAACAGCGCGTTGGCAAGCCTCCGACCCCGCTTGAAG
>NZ_RZPB01000080.1:0-13560 GCF_003998535.1 Mesorhizobium sp. M7A.F.Ca.AU.002.02.1.1
GGCGACGGCGGCAGTTGTGCGCAAGATCGGCGCGAAGGACGAAGCGGGTTGATCGGGCCGCGCTTTCAGCACTCGAAGCCGTATTTGTCACGCATGTAGTCCGCCTCTTCTTTCGACATTTTGTTGAACATGACGCACACGGTGAAGCTGCCGACCTGACGTCCGCCGCGTGTGTATCCCCAGTCGGAAATATCGTCCCTGGTGAATTCTATGTTCTGGCCGAGGACGACGTTGTGCACTTCCTCCGGCTGGTTTGCCAACATGCCGACAAATCCGGTTTCGGTGCGGCGGAACGGTATGACCCAGAAGTGTTCGGTGACGTTGCCGTCCCGTACCTTGACCTTCAATTTGAACCTCTCTGTGTCGGCGGGAGGCGCCTCGGACAGTGCCAGGAAGTCGTCCAGGCTGGCGAGCGCCTGCGCGGTGGCCGCTGCCATCTCTGGGTCGCCGGGAGTGAAGATAATTGTTTTGTCGTCGCCCGGATCCGTGGCTTGTGCGCCGGCCAATCCTGGAGCAAGCGCCAGCATCAGGGACATCGCAGTCCAGACTGCAAGCTTCATGGAAGGCCCCCCTTCATGTCAACGGTCGACACCATCCCGCATTCGACGTCGGTTTGCAACCGTAGCGCGAGTTTGATCAGCGTTGGCGTGGCGGTTTTTGAACTGATCCGCGAAACAAAATGTGTATCGACGATCGGTCAGCGCTCTGTTTCGTGATGCCGCCCGAGATGGATTGCGGCGGCTGCGTGGTGATCGAAAGCCGCCCGTCACAATCGGCCAAGTGACTCTTTTCGCGGACAGAAGTGCGTTCATTGGGGGAGCCGAAGCGGCCTGAAATGATCTAGGTCGCAGATAATGTGTCGGAATTAAGCCTATGATATTGTTTGCGAAAATTCACCCAATGTGATTTGCGGAGGGTGCGCTTTCCGTCCAGTTTCAGGCCGTCCGGTGCTGTCGTTTCCCAAGGCGGCGGTCCGGAAAAGTGAAACAGCACGGAGTGCTTACCAATGAAGAAGACCCTCGCAACCACCGCTGCTCTGCTCGCCTTCCTCGGCACCGCTTATGCCGCGACCGTTCAGGGCACCATTCAGGCCGTCGATCCGACGACCAAGTCGATCACCCTCGACGACGGCAAGATCTACCAGCTGTCGCCCGAAGCGACGATCGGGAAACTGAAGGTCGGCGCCAAGGTGGCGGTGACCGTCGATGACAAGACCGGCATCGTGACGTCGATCAAGAAGGCCTCGTAAGGCGAGGGCATCGTGCGTCGGCAGACCTGCTGACGCAATTTCAGACCCTGTTCCATTCTGGCCGGTCCTCCGGGGACCGGCCATTTTCGTGCCCTTCACCCTCGACGCCAGGCAAACCGCCGTCCCGGCGGCGCCGCTATGGTTTTTGCCAAAGAGCCGCGCTATCCCTTGGCCACCGGGGGATAGTCATGGCCGACGAGCAAAAAGGGTTTCGCCTGTCGCGGCGATTGCTGCTGGGTGCGGCTGTCGTCGGCGGCGCGGTGCTGTGGGGCGGCAACACGGTGGCGCGGCTGGCACGCGGACCTTCGGGGCCGAAGAACGCAGGACGGATAGCCGATATAGACGGCTTCGCGCTGCCTCTGAAGCCGCTGGACAATGCGCCGGCCTTCGATGCGTCACTGCCCTGGTCGGCAAAGGGTGGTGACATCAACGATGCCAGCGGCCTGTCGATGACGCCGGTCTACGGCGTGGTCGAGGTCAGCGGGGACGAGCACATCGCCAAGGCCCTGGCCTTCGCGCGTGCCAATGGGCTGAAAATATCGCTGGCCGCCATCCGCCATTCCATGGGCGGGCATGCCTTCGACGACAACGCGCTGGTGCTCGACCTCAGAAAGTTCAACAGGGTCACCGTCGATGCGGCGGCCAAGACCATGACCCTGCAGCCGGGCGCGCGCTGGCATGACATCCAGAACCTTCTGCATCCGCACTTCGCGGTGAAGGCGATGCAGTCGACCGACATCTTCTCGGTCGGCGGTTCGCTGTCGGCCAATGCGCATGGCATGGACCACCAGGCGGGTTCGGTGGCGGGCTCGATCCGCTCGATGCGGGTGATGCTGGCCGACGGTTCGGTGACGACCTGCTCGCCGACCGAGAACACCGATCTGTTCCGCCACGTCGTCGGCGGTTACGGCCTGTTCGGCGTGGTGCTGGAGGCGACGCTCGACATCGTCGACAACGCCGTCTACCGCACCTCGCGCGAAATCATCAAATCGGACGATTTTCCGGAATTCTTCGCCAAGGTGCTGGAGCCGAACAAGGATATCGGCCTGTTCTACGGCCATCTGTCGACGGCGCCCGGCAATTTCCTCGAGGACATGATCGTCTACCGTTACGACAAGGTGGCCGAGCGGCCGCCGGCCGATCAGCCCGAGATCGGCGAACCGGGATCGGTCGGGTTGAAGCGGGTGATCATCAACCTGGCGAAATGGGGCAGCCTGTTCCAGGAATTGAAGTGGTTCACCGAAAAGACACTGGAGCCGAAATTCGAAAGCTGCACGGTGGCGCGCACCTCGGCCATGGCCGAGGGCGAGGCCTGTCTCGTCACCCGCAACAACCCGATGCACGATTCGGTGCCCTATCTGTTCAACGATCAGATGGAAGAGACCGACATCCTGCACGAATATTTTATTCCGCGTGCCGCCTATGTCGAATTCATCGCGGAAGCGCGCGAGATCCTGCGCAAGCAGACGCTGCCGGTGCTCAATGCTTCGGTGCGCATCGTCCACAGGGAGGATGTGGCGCTGACCTACGCGCCGGAGCCGGCCTATTCGCTGGTGCTCTACGTCAACCAGCCGACCGATGCCGACGGCAATGCCAGGATGCGGGCGCTGACGCGGGCGCTGATCGACGTGACGATCAAGCATGGCGGGCGCTTCTTCCTGCCTTACCAGCTGCATTATACGGCCAGGGAATTGCTGGCCTCCTATCCCGAACTGCCGGCCTTCCTGGCGGCGAAGCGGCAGTATGACCCAACGGAACTGTTTTCCTCGACCTTCTACCGTGCCATCAAGGCGCTGAGCGGGGTGTCGTAAGAAGCAGGAGAACAGCCATGCGGATGGTATCGGCGGCGGCACTCACCCTCATCGCGCTGTGCGCCGGACCGGCCGGAGGCGAGGATCTCAAGGCCTTCAAGCTGACCATCGACGGCGTGACGGTCGATATCGATCCCGGCGAGAGCGCCGATGTGACGCTGCCCGGCGGCAAGCAGAGCAAGGTGACGCTCGCGCGCAACGACTTCGCTACCTTTTCCGGCAGCGATTTTTCCTTCGTCCACCCCAGCGGCATTTCGGTGACCAAGACCGATCTCGGCGATGACATCACGCAGTATCTGATGGCCTCGGCGCTGGGCACGATCGTCGTCGTGCAGGAGTATGGCGCCATGAATCCGGTGTCGCTCAACCAATTGATGCTGCAGGAGATGACCAGGCAATCGGTGCAGGCCGGCGCCAAGCTGACGCAGGGGCCGACCACGCGCAAACTCGCCGACGGCAAGGAATTGACCGGGATCCGGGCCGAGGTGAAGACACGCACCGACACCGCCGATTTCGAGATCGTCGGCTTCGGCCTGGCCGATCGGGGGCTGCTGTTCATCACCCGCATTGCCGGCGAGGATGCAGCGACCGAAAAGCCGCTTGTCGACAAGTTCTGGCAGAGCCTGAAAGTCAGGTTCAGGCCGGACTAGGATCGTGTCTCAGTTTGGATTTCGGCTGGGGTTTTGCGTAACGGCGGCTCAAGTTATTCTGAAGACCCCGGGTTGGAGATCCTGCAGCATGGCGAAGCTCATTTTCAGAATGAACCAGTCACTCGACGGCTATGTCGACCACCAGAAAATGCCGTCGGGCCCGACGATCTTTCGTCACTGGATAGAGCAAGTGCGCAATTTGAGCGGCAGTGTGTACGGTCGCGGCATGTACGAGGTCATGCGCTATTGGGACGAAGACAGTCCTGAGTGGAGCGCGGAGGCGCATGAATTCGCGGCGGCGTGGCGGAGCCAACCGAAGTGGGTTGTGTCGCGCTCTCTGAAGTCGGCCGGCCCTAACGCAACACTTGTCGCGGATGACGTCGAGGCGGTGATACGCGGGCTTAAGGCTAAGCTCGTCGGGGAGATTTCAGTTTCTGGACCAGGCCTGGCACGAAGCCTGACCGACCTTGGTCTTGTAGATGCGTACCAACTCTACCTCCATCCGTTCGTGCTTGGTCATGGCAAGCCATTCTTCGCCGGCCCCCGGCCGCCGCTTCGCTTTGTGGCCAGCGATTTGATTGGCGACGACGTGATCAGGTTGACCTATGTGCCTGCCTGATCACGCGGTCGTCGAACCGAGACGCCAGCGGGCCTACAGCCCCTTCGGCACCAGTCCGGCCAGCCAGTTCACAGAGCGCTTCGCGGCGTCGGCGGTTGCCGAGGCGGCGCGGCCGAGATCGGTCTTGACCACGGCGTAGCCGTTCTTGGTGCGATAGAGCACACCGGTTCCGCCATCGACCACCTGTTCATAGGCAACGGGCCGGGCGGCGTCGGCTTCCATGGCGGTCGTCGGCGAACCGACCGAGACGCTCGGCCGGTGGCTGAGTTCCGGCGGCAGCGGGCTTTCGGTTCTGACGACGCGGCTGGCGGGCTTCAATTCCGGGCGCGATGCGGTCGCGGCCAGCTGCGAAGAGGACGACGAACCCTTCGTGCGGCAAATGCCGGAGACGAGCGGATAGTTGAAATTGCGCTCGTGCAGCATCTGGCTCTTCATCGCCGCTTCGCACTCGGCGACGGTCGACCATTTGGCCGGCGTCTCGCCGATATATTCGCAAAGCTTGGCGTCGCAGTCGCAGCCGACAATGGTCATGGCGACAAGGGCGGTCTTGATCACGGTCTTGTCCCTTCGAGATGCCCCCCGGCAGCCCTTCCATTTCTTCCCATTCCTTCGCGCGCGAACAAGGCGGGATTTGGCCGCGATTGTGGAATGGGCGTGGCGGAGCCCAGGAAATGCCTAATCTTGGCCGGGCGTGACCGAAAGGCCTCAGTAATCGTAGACGTGTTCGAGCCTGGCGCCGGACTTGATCAGCGCCGGCAGCACGAGATGCAGTTTGCGCACGGCAACGATCATGCCGGTGCGGCGCGTGGATTGATCGGCCGGCAGCGGATAGCTGAACAGGATGTGCATGCCTTCGGGAATGGCGATCGTATCGGTGGAGAGCACCGTGGCCATGATCTCGTCATTGCCGCCGATCTCGACGAAGGAGACGCCCTTGTCGATCAGGCGCAGGATCATTTCGGTGAAGACCTGATAGCGCCTGGTGACGAAGATGGTGCCGTCAGCGCCCATGTCGCGTTCGAGCAAGGTGTCGGGCTCGTTGCGCGTGGCTTCGCCGACGGGCCCCTTGGCCCAGACATGGATGTCGAGCAAGGCGGGGTCCATCGTGGCAGCGAGGGCCTTTTTTATCAGGTCGGCATAGCCCTGCTTGATGGTGTCGGCGAGGCCGAACGCCAGCTTGCGTTCGCTGGTGCGGACGGAGCTGTCGCCCGGCACCGGCTGCACGGCAAACAGGCCGGCACGCTTGTCGGCATACGGGAACTGATACCAGGGCACCTGGTCGAGAAACGCGGCATAGTCCGCCGCGACCTTGGCCTGATAAATGTCGGCGGCGGTGCGCTTGGCCGTTGTCGCCTCGGTGATGCGGCCGACCGTGTTCTCATAGGCCCACTGCAATATATGCTCGATCGAGTGGCTGGTGCCGATGATGACCAGCATCTGGTGGTTGGCATAGTTGAATTTGTAGGGAGCGCTGGCGCGGATGACCATGGCGTAGTCCTGCCAGAAGCGGCCGATATAGGACCAGTAGGGGAAGCCGCTCGGCTGGTCCTTGTCGACGAAGCCGGCATATTCGCGTGCGGCGTAGACGATCGCCCATTCCGGATAGGTGAGGAAGGTTGATTCCTCCGGCCGCTGGTAGCCGGGGATCTCGGCGCGGACCTTGTCGGCCAGCGCCTTGGGCGGGGCGCCGTCGGCAATGCCGGGCAGCGGCGTCTTGTCGAGCGACGACGTCGTCAGGAAGCCGTAGCTCAGCCCGGCGATCGGGATGAGGATGACGACGACGATCAGCCAGAGGATCGTCTTGATGAGGCGCTTCAGCCAGCGGAACAGGAACATGCCCGATCAGGCCGTGGCGAAGTGGTCGTGTACGCGCCTGGCTAGCCGGAAGCCGACATAGACGGCGAAGCCGCCGATGACGATGTGCGGCAGGTTGGCGAAGAAGCGGGCCGGGAATTCGATATCGTTGAGAGAGCGGAAGCCGTTGATGAAGATACCGGCATCGAGGCAGCCGGAACCGGTGACCAGCCCGAGCACGCCGTCGAAAAGGTAGACCGAGCCGAACAGCTTGAAATAGAACACTGCCTGGCGGTGCGAGATGAAGGCGGCGGCCAGCGCCCAGACGCCGGAGAAGGCGTGCAGCAGATCATCGTACCATTGCAGCGAGAACAGGCCGAACAGATTGCCGTCGGCATCGTTGAAGGCCGGTATGTAGCCGATGGCGACGACGCCGAAGAATAGGAAGGCATAGGCAACGGCAAGCTTCTGGACGAGCGTCATGAAGTATCCCCCTTCTACAAGCCCATTTGTAAACGCTACTCTGCCGGCCGCCTGACGCGGTTTTCTGCGCTTCCGATGCTCACGGACTCAAAGGTCCGCTGCGCTTCGGTTCTCGAAAACCACGCCATCCGACTCGGCAGAGCGCGTTTTCAAACGGGCTCTGACCAGGCGATACTAACCGATTTTAGCGCGTGGAGAAGCGGCGCTCGCAAGATCGCCGCCAAAGGGCATCGGGGGGCCAAAAAGACAGTCGGCGCCGGGATTTCTCCCAGCGCCTCCCTGTCAGATCAGGACACGGTCGCGGCAGCAACTTCCGTAAAGTCGTCGCGCCTTGCCGGCCTTGATTTTGACGGTCCTGCCAGTCCGCCGCCCGAGAGCAGCGTCCGTTCGGGACCACGCCGGTCTCCACCCTTGCGAGCTTTGCCCTGCGCACCATCGAAGGTTTTTGCCGTCCTTCATGGCAGCATCGGTCCGCCGTCGGCGTTGGCACGCTTTCCGCGGCCCCGTAGGTCTCGGCTCCGTCCCTCGAAACAGGCAAGCCTGCTCTCGCTTCGGGCCGTACGGGCCTCAGGAAATCCGCCTTTCACTTCGCCTTTCGGCTTGATGATCGGTAGCCGCCTGAGATGGGTTTAATGTACACCGAGTAAGGGTCCTGGGGAATGGCCGCTGCCCTGTGGATAGCGGGATTACCGGGGATCGTTAGCCACAAACCGGGGAATTCGAGCGCCGGCTGCTTTAGACAGCCCGCCCGCTTTTTTGCGTACGAGCCGACAGCGCCCCTTGCTCCGCCGGTGGTCGCGGGCTTCAATGCCGGCAAAGGATCGGACCTGCATGTCCGGCGCCGGGGAGGGCGGGTATTTTGAAAGTCGGAGTGGTTCTCAACCCGATTGCCGGTGGCGGCCGGCTGAAACGGCATTGGCCTGATGTTGCCGTGTCGCTGAAAAAGCATTTCGGCGAATTCGAGCTGCGCGAAACGCAGGCCGAAGGCGATGCCGAAAGGCTGGCAATCGATCTCGCAATGATTGGCTTCGATCTGGTGATTGCGGCCGGCGGTGACGGCACCGCCAGCGAAGTGGCCGACGGGCTTCTGCAGGCGGCCCAGGAGAGCGGCCGGATCACTGAACTTGGCCTGTTGCCGTGCGGCACCGGCATCGATTTCGCGCGCGGGCTCGGCCTGCCGAAAGAGGTGGATGCCGTGCTGAAGCGGTTGGCCGAAGCCAAGGGTCGCAAGGTCGATGCCGGGCGCATCGGCTACATCGACGATCACGGCGCGCTGGCCAGCCGGCACTTCATCAACATCGCCAGTCTCGGCCTGTCCGGCGCCACCGACCGCGCCGTCAATGCCGACAAGCGCAAGGGCAGGATGTCGGCCAAGGCACTGTTCCTGTGGCGCACCGTGGTGGAGTTCATCCGCTACCGTTTTCAGGACGTCAGGATCACGGTCGATGACGGCGCACCCGTCGAAGCGCGCATGGCGCTGGTGGCGGTCGCCAATGGAAAGTTCTTTGGCGGCGGCATGATGATCGCGCCGGATGCCGACCTGACCGACGGGCAGTTCGACATCGTCATCCTGCGCGCCGCCGGCAAGCTGAAGCTGATCTGGGACATCCGGCTGCTCTATGGCGGCCGGCACCGCAACCATCCGGCGATCACCATCCTGCGCGGCAGGAAAGTGGTGGTCGAGCCGCTCGGCGATGCGTCAGAGAATGGCGCCCTGGTCGATATAGACGGCGAGTCGCCGGGACGCATACCCGCGACCTTCGAGATCCTGCCGGGTGCATTGACGCTCAGATACTGAATCAAGCCGTTGACAGATTGATTCAGATGAATCCGCCCATCAATCCAACGTCCTGAAATCGCTTGATAACTGGCTGATGTCAGAGTTCCAGCTTGGCCGGAAAACCGGGCGCGCGCAGGTCGGTATCGACGGCATCCTCGAGCAATTTGACGATCTGGGTGGACCAGGCGCTGCCGCCATATTCCTGTTTGCCCATCTGGAAAATCTCACTCACAAGCGGCGCCAGTTGGAGCGGCAGTCTGAATTCCCTGCCCATCGCCAGCGCGAAGCCGAGGTCCTTCAGCGCCAGGTCCATGGTGAAGCCGATGTCGTAGGAGCCGTTGAGAATGAGCTGGCTTTCGGTCTCGTGGACGAAGCTGTTGCCGGAGGAGGCTGAGATGGCATGGTAGGACTGGGCGAGGTCGAGCCCGCCTTGTTTGGCCAACATCAGCGCCTCGCCGGCGGCGACGAGATGGATGAAGGCGAGCATGTTGGTGATCACCTTGATCACCGCCGCCGAGCCGACCGGACCCATCAGGAACGACTTTGCGCACATCGCCTCGATGGCCGGCCGATGACGTTCGTAGAGCGCTGGATCGCCGCCGACCAGCGCGGTGATCTTGCCAGCCGCCGCCAGATGCACGCCACCGGTGACCGGGCATTCCAGCGTCTCGACGCCCCTGGCCGAGGCGAGGGCCGCAAGGCGAAGAATCTCGTCGCGGCCGTTGGTGGACATCTCGATCCAGGTGCCGCCTTGGGGTAGGCCCTCCAGCAATCCGCCGGGTCCGGCCAGCACCGCTTCGCTGACCTTGGGCGAAGGCAGGCACGTGATGGCATTGCCGGCCCAGGCGGCGGCCTCGGCCGGGCTGCTCGCGGCAGTGGCGCCGAGCGCCACCAGGCGCTCGACGGCGGCCGGATCGCGGTCGAGGACGGTGACGGCAAAGCCGTTGCGGATCAGGCTGGCGGCAAGGTTTCCGCCGAGATGGCCAAGCCCGATGAAGGCGTAGCTCTTGCTCACGGCATCAGCGGGGTCTGCATCATCTGCAGATGCAGGTCCTTGCCCGTATAGGGGTGCGCGTCGCAGACCGCTTCGTTCAACTCGACGCCGAGGCCGGGCTCCTTCGAGGGGACGACGTTGCCGTCCTGCCACTCGATCTTCTTCTTCAAGAGCGTGGCATGGAAACCGTCCCACTGCTTCAGCGATTCCAGGATGAGGAAGTTGGGCAGTGTCACCGCCAGCTGGATGTTGGCCGCACCGACGATCGGCCCGCAATAGCAGTGAGGGGCGACCTGGATGTGGTAGGCCTCGGCCATCGCCGCGATCTTCTTGGTTTCGAGAATGCCGCCGGAGCGGCCGAGGTCCGGCTGCAGGATGGTCGCGGCGCGGTTCTCGATGACGCGGGCGAACTCGAACTTGGTGGTCAGCCGTTCGCCGGTGGCGATCGGGATCGAGGTCGCGCGGGCCACTTGCGCCATGACTTCGGGCATGTCAGGCGGCACCGGCTCCTCGAACCACAAGGGATCATAGGGCTCGATGGCGCGCGCCATGCGCAGCGCGCCGGACGCTGTGAACTGGCCGTGCGTGCCAAACAGGATGTCGGCGCGGGTGCCGACCGCCTCGCGGATCGCCTTGATCATGCGGGTGGACAGGTCGATATCGACAAGACGCGGCTGGTGGCCGTCGAAGGCGGTGTAGGGGCCGGCCGGGTCCAGTTTGACGGCGTTGAACCCCTGTTCGACATATTCGAGCGCGCAGGCGGCGGCGAGATCGGGGTCGTTGTAGACGTTCTTGCCGTGCGCATCCTCGGAGTGGACGCTGCCGGTGTGCGGATAAAGATAGGTGTAGGAACGCAGCGTTTCGTGCACCTGGCCGCCGAGCAGTTTGTAGACCGGCTTGTCGGCCTCCTTGCCGATGATGTCCCAGCAGGCCATTTCCAGCGCCGAGAAGCAGCCCATGCCTGACACGTCGGGCCGCTGGGTGAAGCCGGACGAATAGGCGCGGCGGAAGAAGTTCTCGATGTCGTGCGGATCGCGGCCGACGAGATAGCGCTCGGCCATGTCCTCGACCATCCGGGCGGTAACATGGGCGGAGAAGGTGGCGTTGTAGGCCTCGCCATAGCCGACCACGCCGCCATCGGTGGTCAACTTGACGAAGATGAAATACTTGCCGCCGATGCCGGGCGGCGGATTGTCGACAACCCAGGTCTTGACGTCCGTGATCTTCATTTTTGGTCCTCCAGAACCAGTTCGGCGCCCTTCCAACCGGTCATGATCGAGGCGGCGTTGGTGTTGCCGGTGATGTTGTCGGGGAAGATGGAGGCGTCGATGACGCGCAGGCCGTCGATGCCGTGCACCTTGAGACGCGGGTCGACGACGGCGCGCGCCGGATCGGGCCCCATGCGGCAGGTCGAGACCGGATGATAGACAGTGCCCGAGCGCTTCCTGAAATCCTGAATCAGGTCTGCATCGGAAGTGATTGACGGGCCTGGCAAAACCTCTTCCTCGATGATCTCGGCCATGGCAGGCATCGAGGCGATCTTGCGGACGAATTTCACCGCCGCCAGCATCTCCTCGACATCGGCATTGGTGGAGTAGGCATTGGCCGTTATCCTGGGGTACTCGCGCGGATTGGCCGAGCGGATCATGATCTCGCCACGGCTCGACGGGCGGCAGTTGGACAGGCCGATGGAAAAGCCCGGCCATGGGTCGGGCGTCAGGATGGGACGCTCGCCGCTCTTGGGAATGACGGTCGAGAATGCCTGGAAATAGAGCTGCATGTTGGGCCGCGTCGCCGCCGGGTCGGTGCGGAAGAAGCCACCGGCATTGTTCATCGACAGCGACAGCGGGCCCGAACGGGTCAGGATATATTGCATGCCGACCAGCAGCTTGCCCCACCAGGGACGCAGCGTCTGGTTGAGCGTCGGCAGCTTGCCCTTGAAGGTGTAGTTGATGCCGACATGATCCTGCAGATGCGCGCCGACATTCTCGTTGGCGTGGACCATCCGGATGCCCAGGCCTTTCAGCAGCGCGGAAGGCCCGACGCCGGACAGCTGCAGCAATTGCGGCGAGTTGACCGAGCCGCCCGACAGGATGACTTCGCGACCGGCACGCGCCGACTTCGTCTCGCCGTTCTGCTGGTATTCGACACCGACGGCGCGCTTGCCCTCGAACAGCACCCTGGTCGCCAGCGCCTTCATCTCGACGCGGACGTTGGCGCGCTTCATCGCCGGGCGCAGGAAAGCGCGCGCCGCCGACATGCGGCGGCCGTTGCGGGTCGAGATCTGGTAGACGCCGACGCCTTCCTGGGCAGCGCCGTTGAAATCCGGGTTGAAGGGCAAGCCGGCCTGCTGGCCGGCGACGAGATAGCGTTTGGTCAGCGGGTGGACGGCGCCCGAACAGTCTGTGACATGCAGCGGGCCGCCGACGCCGCGCCATTGGTCCGCGCCGGCCTGGTTGTCCTCGAGCGCCTTGAAGGCGGGCAGCAGATCGTCATAGCCCCAGCCGGGATTGCCGGCGGCGGCCCAGGCATCGAAATCTTCGCGCGCGCCCCTGATCCAGACCATGGCGTTGATCGAGCTCGAACCGCCGAGCAGCTTGCCGCGCGGCCAGTGGTCGGCATTGCCGGCAAGCCCCGGGTCCGGCTCGGCCTTGTAGTTCCAGTTGACGCCGGGATCGAAGAAGGTCTTGCCGTAGCCGAGCGGCATCTGCACGTAGAAGCGGCGGTCGCTGCCGCCGGCCTCCAGCACCAGCACCGAGAAGCGCCCCGAGGCCGACAGTTTTTCAGCCAGGACCGAGCCGGCCGAGCCGGAGCCGACGATGATGAAATCATAGGTCTGCATGATGGAAATGGGAGGCTCCGAAAAATTGGCTGCAGCCTAGACGCGACGGCATTCCGAAGTCGCCGCGCCATCCGGCATCAGTTGTGAAAAAAGCGACCGTCGAACCGATCAGGTTTGCGGGGATTCCCGACAATCGCGCTTGATATCTATCGTCCCGACAGCCTATGCGGTGGCACTATCTTGGCGCATAACTTTTCGGAGTTATGCTCTGGCCACTCTGCGGAAGGCAGGAAATCATATGCGGACCCTCCCTGACGCGTTCATTCCCGAACTGCCGGGCCACTACAGCGGCAAGGTCCGCGAAAACTACGATCTGGCGGATGGCCGGCGCATCATCATCGTCACCGACCGGCTCAGTGCCTTCGACATCATCCTGACCTCGATCCCCTACAAGGGAGAGATACTGACCCAGACGGCGCGCTACTGGTTCGAGGAAACCGCCGATATCTGTCCGAACCATGTTCTCGAATACCCCGACCCGAACGTCGTCGTCGGCACGAGGCTCGACATCCTGCCGGTCGAGATCGTCGTGCGCGGCTATCTGGCGGGAACCACCAGCACCTCGATCCTGACGCGCTACAAGCGCGGCGACCGCGACATGTACGGTATCCGCCTGCCGGACGGCCTGCGCGACAATGAAAAGCTGGCCGAGCCGATCATCACGCCGACCAGCAAGGCCGCGCATGGCGGCCATGACGAGCCGCTGTCGAAAGCCGAGATCCTCGAACAGGGTCTTCTCACGCAGGCGCAGTGGGACACCGTGTCCGGCTACGCTTTGCGGCTGTTCGCCCGTGGCCAGCAGCGCGCCACCGAGCGCGGCCTGATCCTGGCGGACACGAAGTACGAATTCGGCACCGACAGGAACGGGACCATCATTCTTGCCGATGAAATCCACACCCCGGACAGCAGCCGGTACTGGATCGCATCGAGCTACGAACAGGCGCTCGCCGACGGCAGCCGGCCGGAGAGTTTTGACAAGGATTTCGTCCGGTCGTGGGTCTCGGCGCGCTGCAACCCCTACAGCGACCCGATACCTGAGATACCGGCCGAGATCGTCGAACAGGCCTCGCATGTCTATGCGCAGGCCTATGAGGCGATCACCGGCAAGGAGTTCTCTCCGGACCTTTCCGGGAACAGCGTGCTCGATCGCATTCGCACGAACCTCAGGCGCTATTTCTGATCGATCTTCGCCGGGTGATGCGAACTGCCGTCCCATGGCCATGCCCAGGGTCTACGAACTCGGGTTAACCGGTCCTCGGAAACCTTCGCCGGTGTGTTGGCTGACGGAGCAAACGAAAAACCCGCCTGTGCGGCGGGTCACTGGCGCAAATCAGCACC
>NZ_RZPB01000810.1:0-2579 GCF_003998535.1 Mesorhizobium sp. M7A.F.Ca.AU.002.02.1.1
ATTCTTCACGAAGTCGTCCGCCAGCCAGTCGGCCGGCCTGGCTTTCCTGAAGCGGGCGAAGGTGCGTGAGGAAGATCGGGACACCGATAACGGCAGCGCGGTGACGGATCCGCAGGCCAAGGCGCTTATTACCTGGTGCGCCACACCTGATCCCGAGCACGCCATTCTGCGCGCCATCCGCCAGCCCGCCCTTGTGGTGAGCGGCAGCCACGACACCATGCTACCGGCGGACAACGCCTACGCAATGTTCAAGGCTCTGAGCAACGCCCAGTTGGTCCTTTATCCCGATTCCGGCCACGGCGCCCTGTTTCAGTACCACGAATTGTTCGTCAGCCACGTCCGGACCTTCGTGGAAGCGTAATCGGCGGTGGCATAATCCGGCGCGATCGGGCGCACTTTTATTCTTGAGAGCTGTTGCGGAGAATGAAATGACAATCGCAAAGGTCGAGGTTGAGCGTTTCAGCCTGACGTGTTCCAAACCATTCGACGCCGTTGTGGCCGCGCTCAAGTCAGCGGTCGGGCAACCTGATATTGTCGAATTTTTCAAGGCGACGAGGGCTGCAAATTCCTTCTCGGATTTGGAGCGCGTTGTGCAAAGTGGCCTGGGCCGCACAGGTCTCATGCTCTTCGCGGAATTCGACTTGGGCGCCATTCTGCGCCGCGAAACTGGAACCGAGACTCCCAAGAGCATGCGGTTCCTGGTGGGCAATCCACTCATCATGAAAGAAATGGTCAAACACGTTCCCGATGCTGGATCTTACGCTCCAGTCACAGTCCTTGTTGATGAACGCCCCGATGGCGTGCATGTCTCCTATGACAAAATGGAGAGTTATCTGCTCTCCTATGGTAGTTTGGAGGCTCTTGCTGTCGCCCGCAGACTTGATGCGAAAATCACAACTTTGTTACGCGAATGCGCAAGCTAAACTCTCCTGATCACGCTTCAGACGGATAGAAGTGAGAGTCCGTCCGAACACGGATGACGCGGATGGTAACCGTGGGGCGACGGCTTTGAGCAAAGCGGTCGCCGAAGCGATTGTGGGCTCGGCATCCTTGCGGGTCGTGCGGAGCGGCTCGGTACGGTATCGCTTCCAGAGACGTGACAGCCCTGCGAGCAAGCGTGTTCCTTCTCGGCGGCACCACCTGCGTCACGACGCTACCCGCGTTTTCCCTAGCGAACTCGCTGGCTCAGTCGAACTCACCCGCAGGCGGCAGCTGCCATTCCTTAGCGCATCGAATGAACGGCTGCTTTCGGGCGCGGCGACCACCACTTCGAACGACCGACATAGGCGCATTGCGGTCCGAGAGCCTGGGGCCGAAAGCGAAATGGCAACTCCTGGCGCCCAAGGAACGATAGCGGACGCTAAGACGTGACCCCAAGGTGAAAAGCATATTAAGCCAGATTTGCGCCAAAATGTTCGGCACCCTCAGTATAGGGGATGCCTCGGGCTGACGAACACCTTGCCTGCCGGAGCGTCCGCGACCAGGTCGCCGGCGTAGAGCACGCCGACGCGGTCGCAGGCTTTGACCACCGTCGTCCGGTGCCCTTCGGAGGTGCCGTTGCAGCACTGCTGAATCAACAAGCACCGGCGTCTTGCCGGACAACTCGGGGGCCGACCTTGAACAGTAAGACGCTGCCCTGGCTGAGGGCGTCCGGTTTGCCGACATCGTGGTCAAGCGCTTCTCCGACACGGTTGCCGCTAACGTCTTCAAGACTGCTCCCGACGACAAGTCTGTAGGCGCCCGGGAGCCAGCCATGGTTCGGGCGCCAGCACCAGGCTCGCCCGCTGGCGGAGACTGTAACCCGCCCAGATTGGAATCCCCCCTGATCGTCGACAATACCCAACTGGTCTCGGAGAAGGGCGGCGTCCATCTCCCGGTCAAATGTGATTTTTAGGGCCTCGCGCGATCCGGCGTTGGGTAGTGCGAGACCCCAAGTTTGCGGGTTAACGGGCGTGCGAAGCGCCGGCGTTACCCGGTAATGAAAATGCTTGCGGCCGACTTCGACCGTATAGCTAAGGCCGGGCCGAAGAGGGGCGGCGCTATCGCCGTCCCCCTCCACATCCTGTTTCACGCGACCCGGATCGAACAGCACCGTCAGGCGTCGGCCATCGGGACTCCAAAGGTCCTGCCCGAAATCCATGAAGGCTCCGTCGACCGTGCGCCCTTCGGCGTCGACCAGACGCAGATCCCGCGTCGCCACCATCCCCCGTGCCGGCCGGTCGAAAGTGACGTAGAGGCGAAGCGTGTTCGCCGGGATCGCGCCCTCAGTCGGCGAGATCGCCACCACTTGGGGAGCGGAGGTCGTCGACGCCACCGACACCACATGCTGAACTGAGGCGGTCGACGCCAGCACCATTGAGGCTATGAGGACGGCGATCATTGTTGGCCGGGGCCGCGGCCCGGGAAGTCGAACTCGGCCCAAATCTGGTCCAACTTTATCGGCAGCGGGAACATCGGCACGGCCTCAAGATTGAGGGAGCCGGAATTTGCATCACGAGTCACGGACACCAGGAACTTATCATCGAGCTTGTCCGCAAAGAGGGAGGACCCGACGAACATCAGCGACTTGCCTACTGGGC
>NZ_RZPB01000811.1:0-2568 GCF_003998535.1 Mesorhizobium sp. M7A.F.Ca.AU.002.02.1.1
CCGAACAGACGCCGCCGGACGAGGCCGGCATCATCCGGCTGCAGGCGATGAAGACCGGCGCGCTGATCCGCTTCGCCTGCGAGGCAGGCGCCCTCATCGCCGGCGCCCCGGCCGATGACCGCGAGCGGCTGGCCGAATTCGGCTCGGCGATCGGTCTTGCCTTCCAGCTTGCCGACGACCTGCTCGATTTGACCGCCGACGCCAGCCAGATGGGCAAGGCGACCGGCAAGGACGCCGCCGCCGGCAAGGCGACGCTGGTGGCCTTGCATGGTGCAAATTGGGCACGCGGCCAGCTGCACGGCCTCGTCCAACAGGCGCATGCGCTGCTTGAGCCCTATGGCGACGATGCCCAGTTGCTGAAAGAAGCGGCGACATTCGTGGCGGCGCGTAACAGCTAAGGTTGGTGCCAGCCGGAACATCGAGCTGATTGCACGCACGTCCCCGCCGGCCGGTTCTGAAATAGAACTTGAGCGGAAGCCTGCCGAGGCAGAGGATTGACATCCGCACGGCAAGCACGCGGTGCGGATAAGAGTTGGAGGATGCCATGTCGACCACCGACAAGCTGTTCAGCGGTTCCATTCCCGAGATCTACGACCGGGCGATGGTGCCGCTGATCTTCGAGCCATATGCGCGGGATCTGGCGGAGCGGGTGTCGAAGCTCGGGCCGCAATCGGTGCTCGAAGTGGCGGCGGGCACCGGTGTGGTGACACGTGCGCTCGCAGCAAAGCTGCCGGCGCAAGCGCGCATCGTGGTCACCGACCTCAACCAGCCCATGCTCGACCACGCACGCACGCGGATGGTGGACGATCCTCGCATCACCTGGCAGCAGGCCGATGCTCAGGCGCTGCCCTTCGAGGACGCACAGTTCGACGCCGTGGCCTGCCAGTTTGGCGCGATGTTCTTCCCCGATCGGGTGGGCGCCTACGGGCAAGTTCGGCGCGTGATGCGGCTGGGCGGACACTTCCTGTTCAACGTCTGGGGTGCCATCGAAGAGAACGAGTTTGCCGATGAGGTGACGCGGGCGCTCGGCCATTTTTTCCCGGCCGATCCGCCTCGCTTCATGGCAAGGACACCGCATGGCTATCACGATGCGGACGTCATCCGCGCCGACCTGCATGCCGCCGGCTTCCGTAACATTACCATAGAGCCGCTGGATGCCGTCAGCGCCGCTTCCTCGCCATATGAGGCGGCCACGGCCTATTGCCAGGGCACGCCCCTGCGGGTCGAGATCGAGGCGCGCGGTGGCTCGCTGGAGGAGGTGACGCGATACGTGGCGAATGCCCTTGGGAAACGGTTCGGGGAAGGCCCGGTGAGTGGCCGCATCCGCGCCCTCGTCGTGGACGCGGCCTAGGCGCGCTGTCCATCCGGCGGCTCGCACGGCTCGCCTGCCCGAACGAACGAAATTTTAATGTAAATGAAGCGTAATCCCGGCCATTAAAATGGTGCGTATGTGTTGGGGTTGCGCATGCCTGAATATTCGTCCTTCATCCGGTCGGTCCGGATCCGCTATATTTCAGGGTTGCTGATCTTCGCGCTGGCTTCCGCCGGCATCGTGATTGCGCTTGATCGCGTCAATTCCTTTCGCCGCGACATCGATGCGCTGAGCAGCAATCTCGTCATCTTCACCCGAGACCTGCGCAACGCGACCAGCTTTGCCGAGACGACCGGCACCGCCTGGCGGGCGGAGACACGCGATGCCCTGACCACATCGGCGCGCGGCCATTCGGAGCGCCTGACCGGCGAGATCGAGACGCTGACCGCCCAGCTTGCGGCGATCAAGCCGCGGCTGTCGATCAAAACCGTCGACGAACTCCAATCCGCTTCAGTTAACGGCGATCTGTTCTGGTCGCCGCGCGACATGGTGCGCAATTTCAACCTGATGTCGGTGGCGCAGAAGGTCGACGAGTGGAGCTATCGCGAAATCCGCAACCAGAATGACCTGTTCGCCCAACCCATGCTGGTTCGCGTCCGCACCGCCATGGATGATGAGCGCCATCTGGCCGATGCCTCCAGCGACAGGCTGTTGTTGTGGGCCAGCGGCATCCTGTTCGCGGCCCTTGCCATCGTCGCCTTCTGGATCTTCCGCCCGATGGAAGTGGCGATCCGCCGCGCCTTTGCCGAATCCGCCGAATCCCTGTTCAAGGCCGAGGCCGCCGACCGCGCCAAATCGGAATTCCTGGCCAATATGAGCCACGAGATCCGCACGCCGATGAACGGTGTGCTCGGTATGGCCGAACTGCTGGCCAAGACCGATCTGACCCCACGCCAAAAGACCTTCACCGACGTTATCGTGAAGTCCGGCAACGCGCTGCTCACCATCATCAACGACATCCTCGACTTCTCCAAGATCAATGCTGGCCAGCTCACCCTCGACCCTGCTCCCTTCCGCCTTTCCGAGGCGGTCGAGGACGTGGCGACGCTGGTCTCGGCGCGCGTCGCCGAAAAGAACCTCGAACTGATCGTGCGCGTCGATCCGCGCCTGCCGGCCCATGTCGTCGGCGACGCCGGCCGGTTCCGGCAGATCATCACCAACCTGCTCGGCAACGCAGTGAAGTTCACCGAGAAGGG
>NZ_RZPB01000812.1:0-2562 GCF_003998535.1 Mesorhizobium sp. M7A.F.Ca.AU.002.02.1.1
CGAATCGTCAGGCCATAACGGAGGCCGGTGGCACGCGCATTTCCCAGAACGCACTCGATCACCTGCCAAGAAAACATGGCGGTGCGGGTCGCCCCAAACTCTCGAGACAACGCCCGACCGCTGCCGAATGTTTCGTGGCCCGGCCCGACGGAGGTTCTCACTTCAGTGGCCTAACGATGCTTCTTGCGACTTGCGTCTTGACGCAAGATGCCGCTCTCTCAGTTCCTGTTTTCAATCGGAATGACGCTCCACGCCCGCATGAGGAACTGCCGTCATCAGACCAGGTCGTTGGTTTGTCGTTGCCGCCCAAACAGGACGGTCACCCCCAAGACCGATACGAATACTACCTGGTCAAGGTAGTTGCTATGTGGGCCCGCGCCACGGCGGTCAGCGTGGGCCCGTACGCTGCGCTGACCGGCGCTCACTATCGCCTGCGAGCCACGATCGTAGATCAGCGCTTGGCGTTGTCACTCTCCGAGTCGGCCCGCGCGAGGAACTGCTCGGCTGTCGCTGGAATATGGCTTTTCAACCAGTCCGCCATCGCAACTTCCTCACGCAGATTCTCTTCGCAGAGCTGGGCGACCTCTGCTTCGCCTAGCGATTTGGCGGCGGCGATCAGGATTGTGTAGGAGGCGATTTCCATGTGCTCGAACGTGTAGCTTGCAAGCGATCCCTTCATCACTTCGTCCCCGGCGAACACCCCACTGAGCGACTGCGTCATTGCCGTCAGCTTGCCGCCGGCATCCTTCAGTGTGGAAGATCCTTGTCCGATGCGGTCAAGACAGGTTTCCAGCCGAGCAGCCTGCTGTCTGGTCTCCTGGATGTGCTGGCGAATCCGCTCGCTGAGCTCAGGATAGTTCTCTATCCGGTTCAGTTGCCCATTCAACATGGTTTCGGCCTGCTCCTCCATGGCGTGAGCATCCCTGAGCCATTGGACAAGCCATTCGCGTGATTCTGACATTTCATACCTCCTTCATGGGTCGGCCAGAACTTTCAAAGGGAGATATTGTTCCTCATCGGTTGAGCTGCGGAGTCAGCCTGTATTGCAGGCTCCTTGAGGTAGGCGCTGCAAGCGGGCGCTTGGCACCAGGAGAGAGTGGCGGGCGACGGGCATGGTCGCGGTGTCGGCGTTGGCAAAACGCATTCCTGCAGAAATGACGAAGCTGCTGCCTGCCGCGGGTTCCGTGATGGATGATCTCAATGAAGCGTTTCGCGTCGGCTCGCATTCCAATACCCGCGCCGCGATGTGTCAGGCTGTGTCTTGCCCGAGCGCCTTGGCCGTTGCCATTCGTCTTGCAAAATCAGCCCATTGCCGGTGCGCCCCAGCGAGGCCTCCAGGTTCAACAACGGAGATCATATCACGATGGAACGTCACGGCGTTTCGCAGGTTGGTATTGGGGTTTTCGCGCTAGGGAAAGAGCCATGACTTCTTCAGACAAGTCTTCAACTAACATATCACACCGCTCCGAGAAATCGAGCGGCAGGAGCCCGTCAAAGCCGGCGACACCTTCACCGGCCCCAGAGAAAATATCCGGAGCAGGCCCTGCGGTCGCCGAGCATTCGAAAGACGCCAAGGCGCCCAGAGGCGGGCGTCAACCTGGGGCCTATGTCAAGGATTAGATAGCCGAGCTGGGTTGCGTTTGTCTGGCCAATGCAGGAAGCGACGAGGAGGTTTTTATGCAGATGATGGGAGTTGTCGTCAGCCGAGACCAGGCTCCGGTCGTGGAATTTCGGGGCGAGGGAGGCGAGTGTATTACAGTTACCCTGCAGGCCGGGCATACTCTTCCCGACGATGAACTCATTGCAAAGGCCAGGGCCATGATGGTTCAGGTCGCTCAGTTCGGGACGGACCAGATCAACAATGCGGCGATGTCTGACGGGTCGTCGGCCGATGGGGTGATACAATCCGGAATGTCGGGATAGATAGCTTCGCTCGATGCAGGCCTGCTGCAAGGCCACGAGTCGGCAGCGGACGTGCAGTCATCAGCCAGAAGATGGCGAGAACGGTACGCAGGCAAGGCACGCAGATCGCACCCTCCAAAGCAGCGACACCGGTGATCATCGAAAAGCCGAGCGTGAGCGTTGGGGCTATCAAAGCTATGGAACAAAGCTTGCGCGCACTGGTTGGGGCCAAATTCAACGCTGTGGGGAGGGGATATGTCGCGTATCTTCAATCTTGGTTTGCCGGTCCTGCTTGGCGCTGCAACGTTCACGCTCAATGTTGCTTCGGACCCGCTGCCGCCGGATCTGACGTATCGTCCATTGCCAAGCTTGCCTTTTTCTGCGGTCAAGGAAACTGACGAGGCGCAAAAGCCGGCTGTGACACAACGGCAACGCGGCCTGCTCGAGAGCCGTTACGATCTGGCCGACCGGCCGATGCCCGGCGTCATGATGTCGGGCGGGCGCAAGGCTGTACAAGAAGGCTCGCGAGTGAAACTGCCGGCAGGCGAAACCTGGAGCAGCCTGGCAGCGAAAACCCCTCAGGAAATTCGTGATCGTGGTCTGTTGCCGCAAGGCTTCCTACCGTTGCCGCCCGTCAAGCAGGCCGCAGGAGGTCAGGTC
>NZ_RZPB01000813.1:0-2557 GCF_003998535.1 Mesorhizobium sp. M7A.F.Ca.AU.002.02.1.1
ATGTTGGCACGGCCCAAGCGGCCGACGCGGATATTGACGATCTTATGCTTGATGAACTCCAGGATCCGGACTCGGACACCATTGGCGATGTCGATTTCGACGATGATGCGTTGGACGCGGCTTTGGCCCAGGGCCTTGATCCGCGTGATGAAGCCGCTCCCCGGGACAATTCGGCGGATTCTTTCGATTGGCTTGCGGAGCGTTCCCAACCGACAGAGCCGACGCGTTCGTGGAGCCGCGTGACGCCGGTTCCGCAGCAGCCGTCATTCAGCACGCAGCCTACGTTTAGCGCTCAGCCGGCCGCTTCGGTGGCATCATCCATGGCCGCAGCGCCGGCAGTCGCCGCCATGACGTCCTATGGTTCGTCCGAGCCGGTCGAAACCTTGGCTCCCGCTGCCCCAGTATCGGCGCCGCAATCGCGCCAGCCGGCGCGTTACGAAGACATGCCCGATGTCGAGACGGTCGATGTGCCCGAGCGTGTCGTGGCGCTGGCGGACGATCTCGATATCCCCGAACTGCACTTCGAGGAAGACCAGCCGGCGTCGCCTGGCTATGACGATCTCGATGCCGAGTTCTCCAGCCTTCTCTCCGAGATGAACGCGGTGGAGGTGACTGCCGCCCCAGCAAGCAACGCGGCCGGCGCGTCTTACGATGATGGCTCCTATGCCGCGGGCTTCAAGCCGGGCTATGACAGCCTCAAGCCGGGCTATGACGGGGTCAAGCCGGGCTATGAGCCGGAAGCGCGAACCTATGCGGCGCGGCCGATGGAAATGTCTGCCCGCGCGGCGCCGCCCACGGGTTATGCCGACGCCTCGGGCTACGACCTCGACAACCTGCCGGGGAGCCAGCCGGCTTCCCAAGCCGATGATTTCACCGTCGATGAACTCGACTACGATCCCGAACTCGACGAGGAGATGGCTGTTCCGGGTCTCGGCGAGCGTGAGGCCGCAAGGCCGTCGCGCGGACGCGGCCTGTTCATCGCCGCGATTGTCGGCGCGGTCGCGGTCGCGGGCGGTCTCGGTGCCTTTGCGCTGTCCTTTGGCGGCAAGGGCGGCAGCGAAGCGCCCGTCATCGTCAAGGCCGACAACGCGCCGATCAAGGTCAAGCCGGAGAATCCGGGCGGTGCCGTGGTGCCGAACCAGGACAACAAGGTCTACGACGCGGTCAGGGGCGCCAAGCCCGCCGAGCCGGTCCAGGAAAAGCTGGTCACCAACACCGAAGAGCCGGTGGACGTGCAGGCGAAGGACCCGGCCCGCGCCATCGATCTTTCGCCGGACCAGAATGCAGCCGGCGCTGGAACCGATGTCGGCAACGCCGCGCCGATGGCCGGCGCTGCTTTGGCCGACAATACGGCGCCAGCTCCCAAGTCCGAGGACCGCATCGCGCAGGTGCTGCAGGATGCAGACAAGGGCACAAATGCCGATGTCGTCGCCATTGCACCGCGCAAGGTGAGGACCATGGTGGTCAAGTCGGACGGTTCGCTGGTGCCGCGTGAAGATCCGGCGGCACCCGCCGCTCCGCAAGTGGCCGCTACCGAGCCGGTCGATCCGGCGCCGCAGCATGTCGCCCCGGCGGCGCAAGCCGATGCCGACCAGACCGGTACCGTGGCGCCTGCCGCCGCCCAGGCGGACGACGAGCCGGCCCTCAAGCCGGTGGCCAAGCCAAAGGCCGAGGCCAAGGCCCAATCGGCCAACACGCCGGCAAAGGTTCCGCTAGCGCCGCAGCGTCCGTCCGACCAGCCGGTCGATGTCGTCGGCGAGGTCAAGCCCGATCAGGTTGCGTCCATCGATCCGGCATCGACCGCGGCAGGCGGTGGCTCGTGGTCGATGCAGATCGCCTCGCAGCCGACCGTCGAAAGCGCCCAGTCCAGTTATCAGGATCTGCAGCGCCGCTATGGCAGCGTGCTTGCCGGGCGTACCGCCAACATCGTCAAGGCCGAGATCGCCGGCAAAGGCACGTTCTACCGCGTGCGCGTTCCGGCCCAGTCACGCAATGACGCGATCAATTTGTGCACCAGCTACAAGGCCGCCGGCGGCAACTGCTTCGTCTCGCGCTAAAGCCGGAGCCAACCGATTGAAAGCCGGCGCGGTCACCGCGCCGGCTTTTTTCATGGGGAAAGCAGATCCGGCGTTGCCGTGGATGAATCCCTGGCGATTCCCTTTGATCGCACAAAGCCCTAAACTGCCGACATGACCGAATCAAAATCCATGATCCTCGGCTGCGCCGGGAAATCGCTCACCCGCGAAGAAATCAATTTCTATCGCAATGAATGCCCGTGGGCCTTCATCCTGTTTGCGCGCAACATCGGCGAGACCGAACAGATCCGCGATCTGGTCGCCGAGATGCGAGACTGCATAGGGCGTCCGGACGCGCTGGTGTTCATCGATCAGGAAGGCGGCCGTGTGCAGCGCTTGCGGCCGCCGCTGGCGCCGAATTATCCCGCCGGCGGCGCGCTGGGCGCGCTGTGGCGCGACGATCATGATGCCGGCGCCCGCGCGGCCTGGCTGATGGCGCGGCTGCATGCTTTCGACCTGTTACGCTACGGCATCACAGCCGA
>NZ_RZPB01000814.1:0-2549 GCF_003998535.1 Mesorhizobium sp. M7A.F.Ca.AU.002.02.1.1
CATGAGCATTGGAGCCGATCGAGGTCGCCGAAGGGACGCCCTTGGCGATATCGATGTCGATTACCGCGCGCCATTTGGCGAAGCGGGCGCCGAGCTTGTAGTAGTCGGCAAGCCGTTCGCGCAGGCCATCGAGGCCTTCGGTGACGGTGTCGCCGGGAAACCTGGCCAGCGGCTTGGCGCCGGCATCGACCTTGATGCCGGGGATGGCGCCGGCCGCCTTGATGATGTCGACCAGCGGCGTGCCGTCGGCGGCCTTCTGGCGGATCGTCTCGTCATAGAGGATGACGCCGGAGATGTAGCGGGTCATCGCCTCCCTGGTGCGGAACATCATCTCGCGGTAATCGCGGCGGCTGTCGGCGGTCGATTCGACGCCGATGACGTCGAAGCGCTTCTTGATGGTGCCGGAACTTTCGTCGGCGGCCAGCAGGCCCTTGCCATCGGCGACGATCGCAGCGGCAATGTCTTCGAGACGTTCGCTCATTGTTGCTTCTCCTGAAACGGTTGTTCCGCGCTTAACGGAAGTCTACCGCCAAAGGAATGGCATCGGAAAGCTCGAATCGATTGAAGCCTCGGGCGGCCTTGTTCGCTCTCCGAGTGTTGATCGCCTCGGAGCCTCAGCGCTTCAACACATCGACGCCGGGCAGCGGCTTGCCTTCCATCCACTCCAGGAAGGCGCCGCCTGCGGTCGAGACATAGGTGAAGTCGTCGGCGACGCCGGCGTGGTTGAGCGCCGCGACCGTATCGCCACCGCCTGCGACCGAGACCAGCTTGCCTTCCTTGGTGCGCGACGCCGCATGCTTGGCCGCCGCCACCGTCGCATGGTCGAAGGGCGCGATCTCGAAGGCGCCGAGCGGGCCGTTCCAGACCAGTGTCGCGGCGCGGTCGATCCATTCGCCGATGGTCGTCACGGTTTTGGCGCCGACATCGAGGATCATCCCGTCGGCCGGCACATCGGAGATGGCGACGGTCTCGCAGGCCGCGCCCGCCTTGAACTCCCTGGCGACGACGCCGTCGACCGGCAGGATGATGGCGCAGCCGGCCTCGGCCGCCTCGATCATGATCTGCTTGGCGGTTGAGGCGAGATCATGCTCGCACAGCGATTTGCCGACATCGGTGCCGCGCGCGGCGAGGAAGGTGTTGGCCATGCCGCCGCCGATGACCAGCGCGTCGACCTTCTTCACCAAGTTCATCAACAGATCGATCTTGGTCGAGACCTTGGCGCCGCCGACAATGGCGACGACCGGACGAACCGGTTTTCCCAAGCCCTTCTCCAGCGCCTCAAGCTCGGCTTGCATGGTGCGGCCGGCAAAAGCCGGCAACAGATGCGCCAGCCCCTCGGTCGAAGAATGCGCGCGGTGCGCGGCCGAGAAGGCGTCGTTGACGAAGATATCGCCATTGGCGGCGAGTTTTTCGGTGAAGGCCGGGTCATTCTTTTCTTCGGCCTTGTAGAAGCGAGTGTTTTCGAGCAGCAGCACGTCGCCCTTGTTCATGGCGGCGACAGCGCTTCCGGCCGTGTCGCCGACGCAATCCGAGGCGAAACCGACGGGGCGGCCGAGCACTTCTGCCGTGGCTTTGGCGATCGGCTCCAGCGAGAATTCGGGCGAAGGCCCATCCTTGGGTCGGCCGAAATGGGCGAGCAGGATGACCTTGGCGCCCTTGGCCGATAGCTCGGCGATGGTCGGTGCGATGCGTTCGATGCGGGTGGCGTCGGTGACTTTGCCCTCAGTGACAGGCACGTTGAGGTCGACGCGCACCAGCACGCGCTTGCCGCTGATGTTGCCGATATCGTCGAGTGTCTTGAAGGCGGCCATGCGGGTTCCTTTCGCGAAAAACCGGGGGACCATACCCCGCATCGGCGACGATGCAAGGCTTAGGGCGCGCTCGAACCGAAATTTTGAAGTGGGCACGATCTTGCACTGGCGGGCGGATGAATGGCTCCGCTCAATAGCGGGTTTGTCAGCTTTCGGTTGCTGCCTTTTCCGGCGCTGGCTCTGGGGCCGGTTTCTCGTCCGCCCGCGCCTCGTCCGCCTGCGCCTCGGTCGGCTTGCGCCAATTGCGGATGAAGGCGGAAAGACGGTCGCCGATTTCTCCGGCGCTGAGGAAGACCGGCACCCGCGCCACCGGCGCGGTCGGCTCGAACGACAGGCCGAGGCCTATGATCTTCCCCTTGTCGTCGACGTCGCGGACGATCAGTTCTATCGGGCCGAGCAGGACGCGGTCGGCATATTCGGCATGGCCGCCGAGCCGCGCCGTGACCAGCGCTCCAACGGTGAGCTTTTGCTCCGCTTCGGTCAGGCCCGGCGTATAGGCTGCTTCCAGTTCGGCGGCGGGGCGCGCTGGATCGACGGCGAAGGCGCCGAAGAAATCGGCATCTTCGGGATCGACCACGGCACGGCTGGCGAACAGCTTGTCGAGCAGGCGCGGATAGCGATCCGGGACGAAAATGTAGACCTGGTCGCCGGCGGCGAGCCGGCCCATGTCCTGGAAGCGCATCGAACGGCCGTCACGCAGCACCAGCGAGGGTCGCGCCCAGCGTGGGATGCGCTCGC
>NZ_RZPB01000815.1:0-2541 GCF_003998535.1 Mesorhizobium sp. M7A.F.Ca.AU.002.02.1.1
GGGCCCGGAGGGCCTTCCACCAGGGAAGGCTTCGGTTCGGGCCCGCCATGCTCTCCTCGAACGTAGCGGCTATGACGCCAAGGATGGCATTTGAAGGACCCCCTTAGGGTGATTGTGTCCAATGGCGCGCGATCGCTTGGATCAAAAACGCGGGAACGCGACCTTATCTTCTTTGATCTCGCCTGATGACATGCCCGTACGGATCCGCCCGGCGAGCGTATGGGTTGCGGCCAGCGTACCGTCGGGGACATCATCATAAAACTGACGTCCGCGCCATTCGGGAGGCGCCCCAGCTGCAACGTAGTCTCGACAGTTTTTCCTTCGCCTGCGGCCTAGTACGGCCATGAGGGTGACCCGACAAGATCGTCGTCATGGACAATGGATCCACAAGGCCTTCTGTGGTCGAGACAGCAGAAGGGGTCAGCTTGCCTGTCGCCTTTCGTCGCACGGTAGCCCCGAAACGCGACGTAGGCGGGTAGTTCAAAGCTTATCCGGTGCCGGCCTGATCGATCCGAATGGTACCAGCGAGATTGTGTCCTATATGACAAGTGAAGACAGTCTCCTCGAGACGGGAGCTGTTGGGTCCTTCCGTCAGAGCCAGATTTCATGACGGCACCTGCGACCGCCGAATAAACCCAGGGCATTCAGATGCGGCTTCTCGCCCTCAACAACAGCTATGCGCAATTGCCCGAGCGCTTCTTCGCGCACACGGATCCGAAGCCGGTGTCCGAACCCCGGCTGATCCGATTCAACCGGCCACTTGCGGAGGAACTCGGGCTCGATGCCGACCAGCTTACCAGCCCGGATGGATTGGATATGCTCTCTGGCCATAGATTTCCGGAAGGCTTGCAGGCAATCGCCCTGGCCTATGCAGGTCACCAGTTCGGAAACTTCGTGCCTCAGCTCGGCGACGGGCGCGCTCTGCTGCTTGGCGAGGTGGTGGACGTTAACGACATTCGCCGTGACATCCAGTTGAAGGGATCGGGACCGACGCGGTTCTCGCGCAATGGCGACGGCCGCGCAGCCGTCGGCCCGGTTCTGCGCGAGTATGTCGTCAGCGAAGCAATGGCCGCTGGGCATTCCGACGACTCGAGCCTTGGCGGCTGTGCTCACCGGGGACCCGGTATATCGCGAGGTCCGGCTGCCCGGCGCTGTCCTTACAAGAGTGGCGGCCAGCCATATCCGGATAGGCACCTTCCAATATTTCGCTGCGCGCCACGATACCGGAGGCCTCAAGATCCTCGCCGACTATGCCATTGAACGCCATTTCCCGCAGCTGGTCGGGCAAGCGCGGCCGTACCGCGCTTTGCTTGAGGCCGTTGTCGCTGCACAGGCCGATCTGGTGGCGCGCTGGATGCTGGTCGGCTTCATCCATGGCGTCATGAACACCGACAACATGACGATCTCGGGCGAGACGATCGACTATGGCCCATGCGCCTTCATGGACGCCTATGACCCGAGCGCGGTGTTCAGTTCGATCGACCGTGTCGGCCGCTATGCCTATGCCAACCAGCCTCATGTGGCGACATGGAATCTTGCACGCTTTGCCGAGACTCTGCTGCCGCTCATGAGCACGGACGAGAGTGAAGCCGTCTCTGAAGCCGAAGAGGTGCTTGGGTCTTTCCAGTCCTCATATGAGACTGTGTTGCAGCGCGGCTTCCGCAGAAAACTCGGATTGCTGACCGAGGCGGAAGGCGACTTGCAGCTCGCGGCTGATTTTCTGGATGTATTAGCTCGCGGCGAAGCCGACTTTACGCTCGCCTTCCGGCGTCTGGGCGACGACCTCGCCGCCCCGGACGATCAGGGCGGGGCGCGGCAGTTGTTTGAGGATCCAGGCGCATTCGATGTTTGGTCGGCGCGCTGGCGCGAGCGCATCGCAAGCGATGCTGCCGACACGGCCGCGCGCCGGGCGGTCATGCATGCCGTCAATCCCAAATTCATCCCTCGCAACCATCGCATCGAGGCTATCCAGGCGGCGCTGGGCGGGGACTTCACACCTTTCGAGGAGATTTTGAGGGTCATCAGCCGGCCCTTCGATGAGCAGCCGGACATGGAACGCTATGCTGACCCGCCACGCCCGGATGAACGCGTCCTACAGACATTCTGCGGCACATGAGACATTGAATGATGGCCGGTTAACATGTGCAAATGCGGAAGACCCTTCGCAAGCTACCGTCG
The DNA here is from genome assembly GCF_003998535.1 of Mesorhizobium sp. M7A.F.Ca.AU.002.02.1.1. Lineage (NCBI taxonomy): Bacteria > Pseudomonadati > Pseudomonadota > Alphaproteobacteria > Hyphomicrobiales > Phyllobacteriaceae > Mesorhizobium > Mesorhizobium sp. M7A.F.Ca.AU.002.02.1.1. The sequence goes on from NZ_RZPB01000815.1 coordinate 2,179, forward strand.
TGAGTAGTCGGAAGCGTCTGATCTATGACGATTATGGACTCACGGAAGCTTGTCGATCACCCGTGCCGATGCTTCCACCGTTGCAGCTAGGACTACCTGAGCGTCGGGCGGCGGGTGCTGGGAGACAGATCTTGAGCGTCAAGGCTCCGCAATAAATTGGTCGCGTTCAATTTCACTGCAATCAGAGAACACCCTCCGGAACCAGTTGCCCCGCATCGAGTTGCTATTCCGCCTCGCTTTTGAGCGCGAACGGGAGAACACAGGATGGCACCCACTAAGAAGGCATCACCGAAGGGCCTGAACGAACTTTTCCACGACACGTTGAAGGACATCTATTTCGCCGAAAAGAAGATCGTTGCGACG
>NZ_RZPB01000816.1:0-2536 GCF_003998535.1 Mesorhizobium sp. M7A.F.Ca.AU.002.02.1.1
CTCTTTGGCTACAAGAATGTCTTCTTCCGCTATGCCGGGGGAACGATGGTCCGCTCGCGGATCGCCGAGGTCACGGAAGCGGTCCGCTCCGGCGACATCTTTATCGGTGGATTGGTGGGCGACCGCTGGACCCGCCTCAGTTCCGATGATTTCGGCCGCTGATCGCCTTCAACCGGTGGTCGGCCCCAGCGGCTGGCAGCGCTCGGTTACAAAGGCCGCCTGCGGACTGGGTGCCTCCTGAGGCGTCCAACGCCCGGTCTTTTCATTCCAGCCGCCATGTTCTATGTCTGCCGGGCAGCGCGGGGGCGCGTCTTGTCAATCGTAAAAGCATCCGGTACGCCCCGCTCATGACAGTTACCGTTCGTTTCGCCCCTTCGCCGACCGGCCGCATCCATATCGGCAATGCGCGCACGGCTCTGTTCAACTGGCTGTTCGCCGTGAACAACAAGGGTCGCTTCATCCAGCGCTTCGACGACACCGACATTGCGCGCTCGAAGCAGGAGTTTTCCGACGCCATCCTCTACGACCTGCATTGGTTGGGCATTTTTCCCGACGCCACCGAGTACCAGTCGCGGCGCTTCGAAGTCTATGACGCGGCGGTCGAGAGGCTGAAGGCGGCAGGCGTTCTCTATGCCTGCTACGAAACGCCGGAGGAGCTGGATCTCAGGCGCAAGGTGCGCCGCACGCGCGGTCTGCCGCCGGTCTATGGCCGCGAGGCGTTGACCCTGACGCACGAACAGATCGCCGAATACCAGACCGATGGCCGCCGGCCGCACTGGCGTTTTCTCCTGCCCAATTTCTCAGGCGATCCACAACAGCCGGAACGCACTGAAATCCACTGGAACGACTTGGTGCGCGGTGAGGAAACCGTCGATCTGGCCTCGCTTTCCGATCCGGTCCTGGTGCGCGAGGACGGCACCTATCTCTATACGCTGCCTTCCGTGGTCGACGACATCGAGATGGGCGTCAGCCATGTCATCCGCGGCGACGACCATGTCACCAACACCGGCGTGCAGATCGCCCTGTTCCAGGCACTGGCTGCCACGCCGCCAGTGTTCGGCCACCACAATCTCCTGACCACCGCATCGGGCGAGGGCTTGTCGAAGCGCACCGGCGCGCTCTCCATCGAAAGCCTGCGCGAGGACGGGATCGAGCCGATGGCCGTCGCATCATTGGCGGTCCTGGTAGGCACTTCGGAGAATGTCGCGGCGATGCCGACGATGGGCGAACTCGCCGAACGCTTCGATCCGGCGGCGACATCGAAATCCGCGGCCAAGTTCGATCCGGACGAGCTGTTCGTGCTCAACCGGTCGCTGCTGCACCACATGCCGTTCGCCGAGGCACAAGACCGTCTCATCGTGCTCGGCGTCTCCGGCGAGCAGGCCGAACCGTTCTGGCTGGCGGTGCGCGGCAATCTCGACAGGCTGGCCGATGCGGTCAACTGGTGGCGCATCCTGCGCGAAGGACCGCAGGAGAAGCCGCAATTTTCCGATGACGACCGCGACTTTCTCCGACAGGCGTTCGACCTGCTGCCGGAGGAACCCTGGACCGCGACGATCTGGAAGGACTGGACGGGCAAGATCAGGGAAGCGACCGGCCGCAAGGGCAAGGCGTTGTTCATGCCACTCAGGACAGCCCTTACCGGACTGCCTTCGGGGCCGGAGCTTGCAGATCTATTGCCGCTGATGGGTCGGGAAGGAACGTTGGCCCGACGACCCTGACCTTGCGCTGTTCCGGCGGCAGCGCGGACACGGGCGACGTCACCGGCCTCGCGGAAAGCCGCTTGATCGCCTCGCGGTCGAGCCCACCTTCCAGATTGGCCAGCGTTTCGGGATCGGCGCCCGGATCAGGTTTTGCAACCGGGACTGGAATGAATGATGACGCGTCTGTCTCTGGCTGCGATTGCACCGGATTCGGCGGATTGCCGGCGATGATCTGGAAACCCTGCGCAGCGGCGTTGCAGCCGCAAGCCGGCGGCCGCGACACGCCGGGCCGCTTGTAGAGATAGGCGGTCGGCAATTCGCTGTAAGGCCGGCCGGTGACAGATGACGTCATCGACGCCGAATCGTCGTCCATGCCGCGCGAATAGAAAACCTGCATCTCGGTGCCGGGGCAGCTCGATTCGCAATTCTTCTGGTCGCGTTCGAAATCGCCTGCCGAGGCCGAGTTCGACATAGGGAAAAAGTAGCCGTCGCAGGTGCGCACACAGGACGTGTGGAATTCGCCACCGACGCTCGGAAAATCCGGTACGCCGGGCTGGTTGAGCACACGGCGGACATTGCGCTCCTCGCTGGGATCGTCGGGCTGGTTGGGTTCATCAAGCATATCGAGCTGCTTGCTGTTGCCGCCGAAGAGCTGATCGAACAGGTTTGCGCTGCCGCCGTCGCGGTTCGCTTCCTGCAAAGGCGCACGCCGAGGCGCAACGGTGTCGTCGCGGCAGCCATTGGCGTCGAGCGCCGCCAGGATGCGTCCGCGATCGCGGCGAGAGCCACCGCCAGCCAGCCGCTCGCGCTTGTTTTGCAAGGCGTCGAGATTG
>NZ_RZPB01000817.1:0-2523 GCF_003998535.1 Mesorhizobium sp. M7A.F.Ca.AU.002.02.1.1
CAACAAGAACCAGCCAAGCCATACGAGGCAGCCGGCGAAGGCGGAATCGGCCTGGCCGGCACCGCCCGTCGCCAAGCCCGAGCCCTATCAACCCGCGCCGCCGCCTGCCGCCAAGGTCGAGCCAAGCTGGCAAAGGTCGACGCCGGCGCCTGCCCAGCCGGCTCGCGCCGACACGCCTCTTCCAGGCATGAACGCCGAGGAGGCGGACGACGAGGCCGATGTCTTTTCCAGCAACGAAGACAATGAAGAGCCGGTACCGGATACCTTCCAGCGCCTGCGTCCCGCCGAGCGCAAGCGCAGCTATGGCGGGCTGATCGCGGCCGTCTTCGCACTGCTGGTCGTTGCCGGCGGCGGCTACGGCATCTGGCTGAACAAGGACGCCTTCGGCAAGATGCTGGGGCTTGGCGGCAATCAGGTAGCGAAAACCGAACCCGTGAAGCCAGCGCCGGCCAAGCCGGCAACCGATGCCGCGGCAGCGCCGCCGGCGCCCGCGGCTGGCGGCACGGAAGCCGAAAGCACGAAATTCACCCAGCGGCTGACACCGCAGGGTGGTGAAGTCGACCCGGGTCCGGCCGGTGGCCAAAGCGGCATCGGCGAAGGCGAATCGGTCGCGGCGCTGACCACCCCGCCCTCGGCCCCGAACGCACCGGCGATTTCCGCACCGGCCGCCGGTACGCCTGCCGCGACTACGCCTCCGGCGACAGATGCCGCCCCCGCAACGCCGCCTGCCAACGGAGCAGCGCCTGCAGCGCCGGCCGGTGCTGCCGGCACGCCGCCAGCACCGGCAGGTGCCGCGCCGCCCGCCCCGGCGGCTGCGCCTGCGGAAGCCGCTCTGCCTGTCGGCCAGAAGGCGATCTTCTATGAGGAGCGCACCAGCACCGCCCAGGGCTCCGCCGAGCCCGGCAACATCGTCTGGTCGCTGGTGCAGGAATCGCCCGGTGGCGACCTGCCGCCGGAGCCGGCGATCCGCGCTGAGGCGACCATTCCCGGCAAGGACATCCAGTTGCGCATGACCATCCGCCGCAACACCGACCAGACGCTGCCGGCCAGCCATATCATCGAGATGATCTTCCTGACGCCCGACGGCTTCGAGGGCGGCGGTGTCGACAACATCCTGCGCGTTGCCATGAAGGCTTCGGAGCAGGATGCCGGCAGCCCGCTGATCGGCATTCCGGCCAAGATTGCCGACGGCTTCTTCCTCGTCGCGCTCAACGACACCAAGGCCGACGAAGACGCCAACATGACCTTGTTGCGCGGCCAGGACTGGATCGACGTGCCGGTGGTCTACAAGACCGGACGGCGGGCGTTGCTGACCATGGAAAAGGGCATTCCCGGAGAGAAGGTGTTCGACGAGGCAATCAAGGCCTGGCAGGCCAAGACGGCAGGCTGAGACGCTGTAGCCGCCGTTCAGAAGCCCTGGAACAGCATGTCGAGCGCAGCGACGATGTCGTCGTGGTGCTTGATCAGGTTCAGCCGACTTTCGCCCAATTCGCTGGCAGAAACGGTGGCAACCAGGTGTGTTGCCATAACGAGCTTTCGACCGTTGATCTCAAAAATCGGATGAAGCTTTCGCATCGGCGGTGGCACCATTGCGACCGGCAGAAGCGGCACGACCACCCGCGTCTTGAAATTGTCGAGCAGCTCTGACTGAACGTCGAGCACATAGCTGCCTTCGATGCGACCGGCGAAGACATCATAGCGGGGCATCAGAACTGCCGGTACTCTTCCAGCGGGATGCCATGTTTCTCGATATAGTCGTTCCACGCGTCCATCGTGGCGCGGTTCTCAAGCTTCCACAGTCGCGTTTTTTCGGCAGCCACCGCCTCCGCGATGCCGGCCTCCGCAGCGCGCGAGACATTCACGTCAAGTCCCTTGGCTTCCCTCATGAGGTTCGAATCGATCGACAGATTTGCTGGCTGACGGGTCGCACTCAAGGCAATTTTGCGCATAATAGCCTCCGCAACATGCGCATAATATATGCGCATTTCTGTATGGAGGCAATCAGGCGGTTCTAGCTGCAGGTAGGGGCGCTCGGCCCCTTCGCTATGGCTCCGGGCGTTCGTCGCTTCAATCGACAAATCGTCGTCGATTGATCGGCCTACGGCCGAAACACTCCTCACCCCTCCATCTCCTCGCGCAACATCTCCAGTTCCAGCCATTCTTCCTCGAGCGCGGCCAGCGTCGCGCGCTCCTTGTCGAGGGCGGCGATGGTTTTCTGGAACGAGGCCGGATCGCGCTCGTAATAGGCCGGATCGGCGATGTTGTTCTCCAGCCTCGAGATCGAGGCCATCACAGCTTCGATTTTCTTCGGCAGGGATTCCAGTGCGAATTTCTGCTTGAACGACAGTTTCTTCGCCGGCCCTTTTGGCGCGGCGGCTTCGCTCTTGCCTGACGCGGGCGCCTCGCCATTTTCGGCTCTCGCCCGCGCCTTGCGGTCGTCCAGCTTCGTGCCGCCGCGCTGCGCCAGCATGTCGGAGTAGCCGCCGGCATATTCGATCCAGCGGCCCTCACCATCCGGCGCGA
>NZ_RZPB01000818.1:0-2517 GCF_003998535.1 Mesorhizobium sp. M7A.F.Ca.AU.002.02.1.1
TCGCATGACAATCCCTCAGTTCACGAGCTGGCGAACTCGTGCCGGGGAAACGTTGCAGCGTCGTGCTTTGTTCCGGTCTGGACCAGATCAGCCGGGATTGCTGGCGAAGCCGGCGACCATCGCCTCGACATCGGCGCGGGCAGCGTCCAGCGCCTCCTGGCTGCGGGCACGCACGACCAGTTCGGTCCAGAACTTGCCATCGCCATATTTCGGGTAGGAGCCGATGATCGTATCGGGATGCGCTTTCTGGATATCACCCAGCGGCCCCCCGATGAGGCCTTCGCCGAACGGGCAGGGCACGGTCGCCGACAGCATCTTTGTGCCGGCCTTCAGCGTCGGCACGACATTGTCGAGCATGGCCTGGAAAATCGACGGCACGCCAGCCATGACGTGGACGTTGCCGATGCGGAAGCCAGGCGCGACCGACACCGGATTGTCGATGAGATCGGCGCCGCGCGGCATCCGTGCCATGCGCTTGCGGGCCTCGGTATATTCGATGCCGCGCGCGGCATAGCTTGCTTCCAGCATCGCATAGGCCCGGGCATCGTATTCGCAAGGTACGCCAAAGGCCTTGGAGATGGAATCGGCCGTGATGTCGTCATGCGTCGGCCCGATGCCGCCCGTGGTGAACACATAAGTGTAGCGCGCGCGCACGGCGTTCACCGCCGCGATGATCTCGTCTTCCTCGTCCGGGACGATGCGCACTTCCTTCAGGTCGATGCCGATCGCCGTCATGATGTCGGCGAGATGGCCGATGTTCTTGTCCTTGGTGCGGCCGGACAGAATCTCATCGCCGATGACGAGCATGGCGGCGGTCACGATTTCAGGCATGGGAAGCTCCGGCAAGCGAGTGGCCCGGGAAGGCGAGTGGTCTGAGATAGCGCGGCGCAGCGGTGGCCGCAATGTCATCTCCGCGGCGCCGGCTTTCCTGCCCGACTACATGACCGCCGGAGGTGGATGGCTCGGTCGAAGCCAACTCGTTTCCACACCATGTTCTGCGATGACGTGGCGGTCGAGCAAGATCTCGGCCGCATCGACGGGTGCTATGGCAAGGGGCACTTGCCGGAATTCATGGCCCAGGAGCGAACCGCCGCATCCATCGAGCGCATCGCCGGCCGGGCTGATCGGGGCCTCACCTCAGCTTCACGACAATTTCAAGGAACCATTCGGCTGACTACCGGGTTTTATGAGTGTCGCACCAAGGCGGCTAAGATACGGAGTGATTCAATGGTTACAAAACTTCTCGCAGCATCCGTCCTGACGATCGGTCTCGCCACATCGGCGATGGCGCAGTCACTGGACGACAGGTACTCAAACAATCATGACTGGTGGCTGTTCGGTAACAACGACCAGACAACTGTCGACCCCTACACCACGGGAAGCATCAGTGACGGCTCCGGGTTGAACACCCAAGGCAACACCGGCGCTATTGGCCCATGTGCCCACAACACACCAGGCCCGGACGCTAACGCAGGGCAAAACGTCAACGATCAGTATTGCGGCAAATAGCCAGAACGTGATTTCCGAAAAGCGCACGCCGATTTTCCAGAAATCCATGTTCGAGGGCTAGTCCGCAAGGACAGCCGCTGGCCGCTGGCGCGTCCTCTCTCCGGACGGCGCTGCGGTCGGCGCTCCGTCGAACCGCTCCACATCAACCGCGATACCGAATCAGTCCGAGACTTCTGTCTGCGGCCGGTCGCGGCCGTCGGCCAGTTCCTCATGCCATTTTCCCTCGGCGTCCTCATACTGGATGCCGTCCGTCGCTCCGGCGACCTGCTGCTCGGCCGAGGCGATTTCGGCGGCGCGCAACGCGTCCTGATGCGTCGGAAACGTCTCGGAAAAGGTCGCTCCGACCTTGTAGGCCCAGCCGCCGTCATGTTCGACGATCTTGTAAGTCAGCTTCGCCATGAAAAACCTCCGGTTGAAAGGTCCGTCTGCTCAATGCAGTCGGTCGTCGGGCAGTCTGTCGTCGGGCACCAGCACTTCCGATTCCTTGGCGGCTTCAATCAGCGCCCGGCGCGCATCTGCTGTCGAACGATAACCTTCCAGCACTTTGAGGCAAGTGTCGAGGGCATCACGATGGCGCGGGCCGCGATTGAGCGGCCACACCGTCATCAGGCACTCCGCGGCCTCCTGGGCGCTGCGGATGTGGCGATATTTGCCGACGTGGCCAAGTTCGACGACGACCGGCACTTCAAAAGGTTTGTTGTCCATCATGGCCGCAACGCAAAGCAGCCAATTTGGTTGCAACCATGGCCGTCAGCCTGCGCCCAAACGTCTCAGAGGCTGTTTGAAGGCTCTACAGCGCCGTGTCGGGAGCGCGAACCGTTCAGCCCGCCGCCTTCATCCAATGCTGCATCGTGGTCACCGAACGGGCAAGTTGTGGCGCCGGGTGGATTGTCTCGCTGAATGTCGCCGCCGCACGCCACCCCCAGCGCGGATCAGCCAGGAAGGCCCGCGCCAGCGCCACCATGTCGGCGCGGCCCTCGGTGACGATCGCTTCGGCCTGCTTGGGGT
>NZ_RZPB01000819.1:0-2514 GCF_003998535.1 Mesorhizobium sp. M7A.F.Ca.AU.002.02.1.1
CGCCTGCGCCAAACGCCCCGGCGCCGGCACCCGCCGCGCCGGCGGCACAGCCCAGCACCGGCCAGTAGCGGCCGGTGCAGGATTTTCTTGCCGCCATGGGCCTCGTCCTCGTCATAGAGGGTCTGGTCTATGGCGGCTTTCCCGGCCTGGCCAGGAAGCTTGCCACCGAAGTGCTGTCGCTGCCCGAGAACGCGCTGCGGATTGCCGGGCTGGCGGCGATCGCGATCGGCGTCGGCATCGTCTGGCTGGTACGAGGCGCATGAGGGCGGCGATGATTTATCCTCTGCCGATAGTCATAGCCGCAAACGTGCCGTATTTTTTGCCAACATGGCGTGACGCGGCGTTTTCGTCGAAGCGCTTTTCTTTTCAAGAATACCGGGAGGCTTCTCGATGACATCCAATACAATTTTGCGCGCGGCGCGGCGGACATTCATCGCCGGCGCGGCGGCACTTCTTGTCAGCGCCGTCGCTGTCCCGTCCTTCACGGCGCCGACATTTGCCGCCGATGGGCCCGCTTCGGTCGCCGATCTGGCGCAAGGCCTGCTCGGCGCGGTGGTCAACATATCGACCTCGCAGACGGTCAAGGGTACCGAAGGCCCGGGCGCGGTGCCGATGCCGCAATTGCCCGAGGGTTCGCCCTTCCAGGATTTCTTCGACGATTTCTTCAAGAACCGCGGCGGTGACAAGGACAACGGCTCGCAGAAGGTGCAGTCGCTGGGCTCCGGCTTCGTCATCGATGCCGAGCAAGGCATCGTCGTCACCAACAACCATGTCATTGCCGATGCCGACGACATCGAGGTCAATTTCTCCGATGGCGTCACCTTGAAGGCGACGCTGGTCGGCACCGACACCAAGACCGATGTCGCCGTGCTCAAGGTCGATCCGAAAGGCCACAAGCTGACGGCGGTAAAGTTCGGCGATTCCACCAAGATGCGCGTCGGCGACTGGGTGATGGCGATCGGCAATCCGTTCGGCCTCGGCGGCACGGTGACGGTCGGCATCGTCTCGGCCCGCAACCGCGACATCAATTCCGGCCCCTATGACGACTTCATCCAGACCGATGCCGCGATCAACCGCGGCAATTCCGGCGGACCGCTGTTCAACAGCGCGGGCGAAGTCATCGGCATCAACACGGCGATCATCTCGCCATCCGGCGGCTCGATCGGCATCGGCTTCTCCATCCCGTCGCAGCTCGCGTCCGGTGTCGTCGACCAGTTGCGCCAGTTCGGCGAGACGCGGCGCGGCTGGCTCGGCGTGCGCATCCAGCCGGTGACCGACGACATCGCCGAAAGCCTCGGCATGGCGACCGCAAAGGGTGCGCTGGTTGCCGGCGTGATCAAGGGCGGCCCGGTCGACAATGGCACGATCCAGGCCGGCGACGTCATCATCAAGTTCGACGGCAAGGATATCCATGAGATGCGCGACCTGCCACGTGTCGTCGCCGAAAGCCCTGTCGGCAAGGCGGTCGACGTGCTGATCGTGCGCAAGGGCGTTGAACAGACGGTGAAAGTGACCCTCGGCCGGCTCGAGGATGGCGAGAAGGCCGCCAACGCCGAGGAGGGCAACACCGATCAGGACAAGGGCGACAAGGCTCCGGCCGTTTCCACTGCTTCGGTGCTCGGCATGACGGTCGGCGAACTGAACGACGAGACACGCAAGAAGTTCAGCATTGCGGCCGATGTTTCGGGCGTCGTCATCACCGACGTCACCAAGGACTCGGCCGCCGCCGAACGCGGCATCCAGCCCGGCGAGGTGATCACCGAGATCGCACAGGAATCGGTTGCTACCCCCAAGGACGTCATGGACCGGATCGGCGCCTTGAAGGAACAGGGGCGCAAGAATGCGCTCTTGATGCTGGCCTCGAAGACCGGCGAGCTCAGGTTCGTGACGATCAGGATGGACTGAGGTCCGGAAGATCGACAACACGACAACACTGAAAAAAGGGCGGCTAGCGAGCTGCCCTTTTTCTTGCCTGCCAGTCCTGGCGCGACAGTCTGTAGAGGACATGCCGTTTGAGATGCGGATGGCTGTCGGGAATGCTGGGGTGGTCGAAATCGGCGGATGGATCCGCGCTCATGCCGAGGCGTTGCATGACGGCGGTGGAGCGGCGGTTTGCCGCGACGGCGAATGACACGATTTCATCGAGGCCAAGCGTCTCGAAGCCGTAGGCCAGCCACGCATCGGCTGCCTCGGTGACATAGCCTTTGCCCCAGAACTCAGGTGCCAGCCGCCAGCCGATCTCGATGGTGCCGGCTGGCAGGGATGGCACATGATCGGTGTCGAGGAGACCGATGAAGCCGATGCATTCACCGGTGGCGGTGATCTCGGCGGCAGCAAAACCGTATCCGTCCTTCGTGGTCCAGGCCCGGAGCTCGTCCATCTTGGCATCCGCCTGGGCGCGGTCACGGCGGAATGGAAAGAACTCCATCACCCGGTCGTCGGAGTTGATGCGGTGGAACAGGTCGCGGTCGCGATCCTCCCAGTTGCGCAGGATCAGGCGCTCGGTACGCATTG
>NZ_RZPB01000081.1:0-13546 GCF_003998535.1 Mesorhizobium sp. M7A.F.Ca.AU.002.02.1.1
AGCACCTCATCCGACAGGTTGAAGGTGTGCTTGAGGATCGCCAGCCCCGCCATCAGCCGGGTCGGCAGCGGCGGCATGCCGGGGCCGTCCGAATAGACGGCGCCGAAACGCTCCTCCAGCACCGGCCGGTCGATCGCCTGCTTCATGTTGATGATCTGATCGAGCCTGGAGCGGAACAGGTCCTGCTCTCCCGTCTCGCGTGGCTTGGACATTCGCCGTCCCCTCGATTCGCCGCCGCCGAACCGAGTGAATCACGCTCCGCAGCACAAGGGAATCGCAAAACCGAATTGCAGGAAAACAGCGTCCAAATACCGCTAATCCTGCAATTCAAAAGACGCTATCCGCCTCAATCAAAAGGCCAGATCAATGGCTTGCGGATAGTTCACGGTCGACGAGCTGGCGGCCACGCATCAGGCTGGAGATCCATCAGCGTTTACATCGTTTTTCAACGGGCGGCTCAAGCTCCGTGTTGTTGCGCGGCGCGCAGCTTGTCGAACGCCTCTTAGACCGTCGTGTGCCGGAAGAGGATATCCTCTGGAATTTCGGCATCGACATTCCGACATCACACATCCGTGATAAAGGCGTTTGCGGCTCGACGGGACCCTCCAACCCGAGGTCGCGAACAGAACCTGAATGACTGCCTCGTTTGCTATATGCGAATTGTCCGTGGGCGCCGCCAGGAGCTGGAACCGGCCAATCGACTTTAATTCTGGCTAGCTGTGCCCAGAATCGAGAAAAACGCCGGATTCATGCAGGCACAGCGGCCAATTTGCAGGAACCACCCCCCTGGGCACTGCTACTTATCTGGAATGAGGGGACTGTGGAGCTTCCGTCAAAAGGAAGCCAGATGTTCCGGGTTGAGGCCGTAGATCATCGTGGTCGTGTGAACATGAAGTGATGATAAAGCCGGCAAACAGGGAGGATAAAATGAGCCAATACTCATATAATCGTCGTGCGCTTATGAAGGCAATGCTGGCGATTTCGGCGACCCCTTGGGGGATTAACTCGAGGGCGTTCGCCTCGTCGTGCGACGATCGCATCCTGCGAATCGGCGGACTGGGTGGAGGCCCTGATTCGATGAACCCCTTCGCCACTTGGGGCTCCTTTTGGCCCTTGGCTATTTGCTATGATTTCTTGGTCTGCATAGACGCCCAGCGATACGACGATCGAAAGGGCTTTGCCCAATCTTGGTCCGTCGCCGACGACAACCTCACTTGGACCTTCAAGATCTGGCCCGGCATGAAGTGGTCGGACGGCCAGCCTGCTACCGCTAGGGACGCGGCGTTCACTTATAGTTATTTGCACGATTCCATAGGCAAGCCCGACGAGCTAAACGTCGGGTGGAACAGCACCAGCGGTCTTGAGAACGTCGAGTCCATCAAAGCGTTCGACGACGAGACTTTGCAGATCGTGACCAAGTTCCCCGCGACCTGGCCAATAGACAATATCATAATGATCGTTCCCGAGCACATTTGGAAGGACATCAGCTATGCTGACGCACGCGTAACCTTCCGCAACGATCCGCCTTTGGTGGGTACGGGACCTATGATCGTTTCGGAGTTTCACCAGGGCCAGTTTACACGCCTGACGCCGAACCCCTATTTCCGTACGGGGAAGCCCCAAATCGCGGGGGTGATCCTGCGGTCCTTCGATGCCGCCGATCCGATTGCGCAAGGTCTTAAGAGCGGGGAACTCGATTATGGCAACTACCTGACGTCCGCCCAGTGGGCTGATCTCTCGAAGGATCCCGACATTGTAGTCGGTGAATCCCGCATAGCTCAGAAAACCTATCTCGCCTTCAACACCGCTTCGGGAGATGGCGCAGGTAGCACCAAGGCTCTGCAGGATCCGGCGTTTCGCGATGCGCTCGGCTACGCGATCGATCAGAAGGCCATCGTCGATCGAGCCATGCGCGGACACGCCGACCCTGGTGTCGGACTCGCAATGCCGGTGGCGGCCGATTACTATTCAGATCTGAACGACATCAGGCGCCACTTCGATCTCGCCGAAGCCAACCGCCGGCTTGACGCCGCAGGGTACCGGGACACGAACGGCGATGGCATTCGGGAGGACAAGGACGGGAAGAGTTTCCAGCTAGAGCTGGTGTCTGGACCTTCAGCAAATATAGAGATGCCGGTCGCGGCAGTGCAGTTTATCGCTGGCTGGTTGGAGCAAATCGGTATCCCTGTATCGGTGACTCGGCTCGACTCCGGTGCGCTGAGCGCCCGCGCCGCAGCTCCGGCGAAAGGCGGCGGAGGGTGGGATCTGCTCATTTCCGATACCTGGCAAGGCCCAACACCTAAAGACCTGCTCATCTTCGGCAGCAGCAATTCCATCGGCATCAAGAACAAGGCGTACTGGACGAATGCGGAGTTCGACAAACTGTTCGCGGAGGTGCAGGTCACCGTTGACCTCAAGAAAAACCAAAAGCTGGTCGACCAGGCAGCGCGACTAATTTATACTGAAGCGCCTTACATCGTACTATGTTACCCCACCCTGCTCGAAGCCCACCGGAGGGATTGCTTCGAGGGTTGGGGAAAGCAAGGCATCATGTCGATGGACAGCTACTTCCCATTCGATCGCTTGAAGCCGGTGCCCGCGCCGTGAACGGAGGGGGAGGGAGCCGTCACATCCTGCGCATCATCGTCAGGGCCTCTATAACCCTCCTGATGGTGGCAGTCCTGAACTTCATCCTATTCCGAGTTATTCCAGGTGACCCTGCATCTCTTTTGCTTGGCGGGGCGCGCGTCAGCGTCACCGCCGAGCAGATTGAGGCGCAGAACCAACGTTGGGGCCTTGACCGGCCGCTGTTCCCGGACCAGGCGGTCGACTACCTGTCGGCAACACTCCGCGGCGATTTCGGCTACAGCTTCAAGTTCAGGGGCAGGCATGTCGCAGACCTGATAGCGGAACGCCTGCCGGACACCATAGTCCTAGTCGGGGTTGCTCAGATAATGGCAATCGTTATTGGGGTGATGCTTGGGATCTACGCAGGCTGGCGCCGGGGAGGAGCCGGCGACCGTATCGCAACCGGAGCCTCTCTGGCGCTCTATTCTACGCCGGCTTTCTGGCTCGGCATGATCCTGGTGGTAATCTTCAGCACGGCATTGGGTTGGCTCCCGGGCTATGGTGCATACTCGCCCGGCCTGATCACGGGCTCTCTTGGTTCGTTCCTCGACTACCTGCAACATCTCACGCTTCCCGCCACTGCGGTGGCGCTTGGGCTAATCGGCCAGTACGTCGTCGTCGCTCGTGCCGCAATGAGTGACGTACTCACCGAGGATTACATGGTAACCGCACGGGCGAAAGGGCTGACCAACGGTCAAATGCTGATGCGTCATGCATTTCGCAATGCAATGCTACCGGTCGTGACCTTGATCACCCTCAATATTGGCTATGTGGTCGCCGGGGCCATCACTGTCGAAGCCGTTTTCGCCTGGCCGGGTATCGGCGGGCTGACGGTGGAAGCACTCAACGCACGGGACTACCCAGTCCTTCAAGGCATATTCCTGTTGCTTGGCGTTTCAATTGTTCTCGCAAACCTCGTAGCCGATCTTGCCTACAGCCTTCTAGATCCGAGGGTCCGACAATGAGCGACAATATTGTTCGATATTGCCCGCGAGGCCGGGCGCGCGCAATAAAAGGCTTTCTGCGTCAATTTCTCAGCTATGGCGGTGCTCAGGTGGGCCTCGTATGTCTGGTATTCTTTCTTGTTGTGGGAGCGGTCCCCAATATTCTGGCGGGACCGCTCCAGACTGCGATCAATGCAACTGGCGATTTCCTCGCACCCCCATCAGGCGAGCATCTGCTCGGCACGGACGAAATCGGGCGGGACGTGCTCAATCTGGTCCTCCATGGTGCCCGGATCTCGCTTACGATTGCGCTACTCGCGACTGTGATCAGCCTCGTCGTTGGGACTACAATCGGTACGACCGCTGGCTACTATGGTGGCAGGGTCGACGTCTGGCTGATGCGCTTGACAGACTTCTTTTTTGTCATGCCGTCCTTCGTGCTGGCGCTGGTCATTACACCCGTGGTTCTCGAGGTGATGGGGCGCGGTGGAGAAATCCTGGGCTTCCGTCCTTCTCTTTTCGTGATCATTGTCGTTATAGGCATGACAAGCTGGTCCTTTGTTGCACGTATCGTCCGGAGTCAGACACTGTCGCTTAAGGAGCGACCATTCATTGATCGTGCGCGCGTTGCGGGTAGCAGTAATTTCGGCATCATGGTGCGGCACATCCTCCCCAATCTCGTGCCGCAAATCGCAGCCAATGGTGCGCTGGTGGTCGCCAGCGCAATCTATGTCGAGACATCGCTCTCATTCCTTGGACTCGGGGACCCGTTGCAGCCTTCATGGGGCACTTTGCTTTCGCTCGCTCAGCGCGCCGGCGCGGCCAGTGCTGGAGCCTGGTGGTACCTCGGCGCCCCAGGACTGTGCGTACTCACGGTTTCGCTTAGCTTCGTCCTGATTGGCAGTGCCCTTGACGACACGTTCAATCCACGGCGGAGGGTGATCCCATGACCAGCTCCTCCCAGGACAAAACACCGCTTCTGGAAATAGACCGGCTCTCTGTCGATTATGGGCTCAAGGGCGTTTCATTGCGAGCAATCGACGGCGTAAGCTTCGCGCTCCGAGCCGGAGAGGCCGTGGGCCTCGTCGGAGAATCGGGCAGTGGCAAGACCACGACCGCGATGGCGATCGCTGGTCTACTATCACCCAACGCGCGGGTCAGCGGCGGCCAAGTGCGCTATCGTGGCAACCGACTGCCGATCGACGATGATGCGGCGATGCGGCCACATCGCTGGAGCGAAACGTCCGTTGTCTTCCAGGGCGCGATGAACGCACTTAATCCTGTTCACCGCATTATCAAGCAGATCGCCGAGCCATGCATGCTGAAGCTCGGCATGTCGCGGGGCGAGGCGACCAAGCGGGGAAGTGAGTTGCTTCAACTGGTCGGCATCCCGGCGGATCGTGGTTCCGCCTACCCTCACGAGTTGTCGGGCGGAATGCGACAAAGGGTGATGATTGCCATGGCGCTCGCGTGTCGACCTTCGATTATCATTGGTGACGAGCCCACCACAGCGCTCGACGTCATCACTCAGGCTCAGATCCTTAACCTGCTAGGCGACTTGCGATCGCAGTTGAGCCTCGCCCTGATTTTGATCACCCACGACCTTTCTGTGGTGGCTAAGTGTTGTGATCGCGTAATGATCATGTACGCGGGCCGCATCGTCGAGGATGGCACTGTCGCCGAGATTTTCGCCCAGCCCAAACATCCCTACACCCGACAGCTGATCGAATCGATCCCGAACCCAGCGAGCGGCAAAAAGATGATCCGGCCAATACCGGGTGATCCTCCCAACTTGGTGAATCGACCCTCGGGCTGCGCTTTCCATCCGCGTTGCCCGTCGGTCATGGGGGGGTGCGCGACCGAAGTCCCCAGCCTCAATAAGTTCGGGCGGGGACGTGTCGCCTGTCACCTTCACCGGTCCTTGACGCAAGAAGACAAGGTCGCTGTTCATGCCTGACACTGCCGGCATCCTGCGTCTCGAGAGCCTGCAAGTTCATTTTCCTATCCAGGGCGGTCTGTTCGACCGTGTCCTGGGCCGATCTGTCGGCGCCATGCGCGCGGTAGACGGGATCGACCTCAACGTCGGGCGGGGCGAGATCGTCGCCCTGGTCGGCGAATCGGGAAGCGGCAAGACCACTGTGGGCCGCGTCATCACCAAGCTTGCCAAGCCGACTGGCGGCAGAATGCTGTTCGAAGGCCGCGACATGAGGTCGGTAGAGGGCTTCTCGGCTCTACGTCCGTACCGGCGTCGCGTGCAAATGATCTTCCAGGACGCTTATCAGGCCCTCAATCCGCGACACACCGTGTTCGACATCGTGGCGGAGCCGTTGCAGTCCCTGCGGCTGGTCGGTAACGCCACTCAACTCGCCGACCGGGTGAGTGAAGCGCTTGCGGCCGCTGGGCTCAATCCTCCCGGCGATTTCTTCGCCCGCTTCCCGCACGAGCTATCCGGCGGGCAGCGCCAGCGCGTCGTGATTGCAGGAGCGCTTGCCGTCCGGCCGGAACTCATCGTTGCTGATGAACCTGTATCGATGCTCGATGTCTCGATACGCGCTCAGATTCTTCAGGTCCTGGTTGACTTGCGCGACAGGCACAACATGGCGCTGCTGTTCATCACCCACGATTTGCCCCTTGCCTGGCTGATCGCCGACCGGATTGCGGTCTTGTATCTTGGAAAATTGGTCGAGATTGGTAGCGCCGACGAGATCACATTCAACCCTCGCCATCCGTATACCGTCGCCTTGCGCAACGCCACACCGCAGATTGGCGGCAACGCAGGTCGCGCCGAGTTGCCGGCCCTGCAGGGCGAGGTTCCAAGTGCCGCGCGCGTGCCGAAGGGCTGCCGTTTCCATCCTCGTTGCCCGCTTGCCTTCGACCGTTGCAAAGCTGAGGAGCCGCCGGCGATCGAAGTTGGACCACAGCACCTGTCAGCCTGCTGGCTCGCTAAGTGAAAGGCATGCAATCAGCGCCACCCCAATGAGCGTATTCCATCTGGTATTGCACAGGCAGGTGGGCTGGAACACCACCGTGCAGATAGAATGCTGAGACCCGTCGAAATTGGCCACTCCATCTTGAATCAGTCTCAATGTCTGGGAGGCACTCTGAAGTGTGTAATGAACTAGGCCCGATTAAACCGCCAACGCCGCGATACGAAGTGGTTTTGCAGACCGGCTTGCGCGTTCCAATGCGGGACGGCGTTGAGCTCGCCACGGACCTGTATCGGCCTATTGGTTACACTGGGGAACTCGGGTCAATCCTTATCCGAACTCCATACGGTAAGACGCCCTATCGCTGTCCGGTTGAGCCTCGCCACAAAGTGGCAAGAATGTTTGCTGGACAAGGGTTCGCTGTACTTGTGCAGGAGCGTCGTGGCGTCTTCGATTCCGGCGGCGTATTCACGCTCAGGGAACATGAAAGGGACGACGGTTATGACACGCTGTCCTGGATTTCGCAGCAGCCATGGTCGAATGGACGCGTGGGCACATATGGGTGCTCGGCGCTTGGTATCGCGCAGGTTTTGCTGGCGCAGTTGTGCCATCCAGCCCACCGATGCGCAATTGCGCAGGGATCGGGCGGCGCGAACGGCTCTGCCGGAGGGCGATATCGCAACGGGGATCTCCGTCTCGGCGGTGCGGTGGAGGTTGCCGCGTTTGTCCCCTGGTTCCACCAAACCGCAGCGAAGGACCGGTCCCGAGTGCAACCGAAAAGCGATGAGGAGTATCAGCGGGCTTTCGCGTCGCTGCCGCTCGTCAACATGCTTAAGAGCCTTGGGGGACCGCCGACTGACTGGGAGGACTGGGTCTCGCGTGACCCAGGCGATCCCTGGGGGGATCGGAATGGGATGCTTAGCGAGGACTCGACCATCGACGTCCCAGCCCTGTTCGTGAACTCGTGGTACGACGTGGGGGCTGCCGACGCGCTTCACCAGCAGCGCGTTTTTAGTGCTCGCGGATTGAGCCCGGCGGCACGCGATCACCAACATATCATTCTGTCGCCAGCCACGCATTGTGGCACCGAGAGTCTCAAAGCCCCGACGGTTATCGGCGAGCGCGAGCTGGGCGACGCGCGCCTGGATTGCTGGCAGATCTACCTGGACTGGTTCGACTGCTGGCTGAACGACAAGCCCGACCGGATCGAGGGAATGCCCCGCGTCCAGTACTACGTGATGGGTCGCAACGAGTGGCGTGCCGCGTCAGAATGGCCCCCTCTTGGTGTGGAACTGCAGCACTGGTTCCTCCGCAGCGGCGGGAATGCCGCGACCCGTCTAGGCGACGGGACTCTTGATGTAGAGCCTCCGAGTGCCGACGAGCCGGCTGACACGTTTACCTACGACCCTGGGGATCCGGCGCCGTTCTTGGGGATGGACGGCGGGAAGTCAAGTGGAACTACTATAGGACCCCGCGATTACCAGGACGTCCAGCTTCGTCCAGACGTCCTCTGCTTCACTTCACCGCCCCTCACAGAGGGCATGGAGGTTACCGGATTTGTCCGGGCGGTCCTCTTCGTCTCTTCTTCGGCCCCGGACACGGACTTCGTGGCCAGACTGTTGGACGTACATCCCGATGGCCGTGCGATTGACGTGGTGGACGGGATACTGCGCGTCCGCTATCGCGAGGGCTTTGATCGGGCTGTTTTCATGGAACCGAGCGTTATATGCAAAATCGAGATTGATCTCGACGCCACAAGTAATTGGTTTCCGGCCGGCCATCAAATTCGCCTGGAAATCACTAGTTCGGCCTTCCCGCGGTTCGACCGCAACCTGAATACGGGAGGTAACAACTGGGACGAAACTGAATGGGTAGTGGCTCGGAACACGATTCATCACTGCGAGCAGTTCCCCTCCCACGTACTGCTTCCTGTGATGACAGCGATGGGGTCCCATGCCGGCAAGGCGAATTTGAACAGCATCGCTAGGTGTTTAGATTGTGGTATTCGGCTTTGCCCCCCGCCTTGAACGGGTTGTTTTGAAGTGCTGCGCTTCGAGATGATGACAAAACGTGGTCTGTGTGAACAGCCACAAGCATCAGGAAAGGAAGCGCAGCATGAAAAATTATGCCGGACTGGACGTCTCCGTGAAAGAGACCACCGTTTGCATCGTGAGAAGGGCGCCGAATTTGCCGAGAGATGAAGGTTGCTAGTCATCCGGACGATCTTGCTGACGCATTGAAGAACCCCGCATGGAATCTCGCCCGGATCAGGCTTGAAGCCGGCCCCTTATCCCAATGGTTGGTCTGGCGGCAGCCGGACTACGTGACCTGTATCGAGCCCCGTCATTCCAAGGCGTTCTCAAGGCACAGGTCAACAAGACCGACCGCAACCATGCTCGCGGCATCGCGCAGATATGCGGGTTAACCTGTTCCGGCCCGTGCATGTCAAGAGTAAGCGGTATTCTCGGGCCACGGCCTTGAGCTCGAGCTTGTTGATGTAGACCCAAGGCAGGAGATCGTCGATCTGGCTGTTGGGGTGGCCGTTGACGATCCTGGTGAGGACATCGGCGAGATAAGCCGAGCGGTTCGACACCATTGAGCTTGCAGGTTTCGATCAGCGAGGCGATGACTGCCCAGTGTTCGGCGCCGCCGTCAGAGCCTGCGAAGAGCGCGTTCTTGCGGTTGAGCGCGAAGACTGATTCATTATGCACCCCCTCTTCAAATGGCGGGAAACAGCGATTTCTGATTATCGTCGTTGATGATACGCGGAGATTTGCGCGCCAAATCGGCCTTGATCCGTTCATCTTCAAGGTCGCTGGCGCGGATCTGGTAGGGCGCGCCGCGCATGACCTGCTCGGCTGGTAATATGCCGTCCCTGACGAACCGGCGGATTTTGACGTGCGACACGCCAAGCTTCGCGGCCGCGTCCGACATGGTAAGCCACTCGCCGTTCTTGTCGGAAGACCGATAGCCGCTGATCTTGTGCACCGTGCGCAGGGATTGGACGCGTCGCGCCGTCCAGGTCTTTCCCTGACCCGTCTTCATGCCCATGCGGTTGAGTGTGGCGGCGATTTCGGCATCCGACCATCGCGTTGCCATGGATCGCATGACCGCCAGAGCCTCCTCAGGCGTACTCTGGCCATGCTCTCCGGATTTGGACTTGCGAACCCTTACCTGGGAATGCTGGCCCCCATGCCAATGGATGGTCAGGATCACATCGCGCGCGTCGTCATCGACGTCCGCCACAATGTCCTTGATGAGCGCGCGCAGCAGTTGCTGACGGAACCGCATATCGACACCCGGCGCATTCCAGGCGGCTTCGAGATCCTGGGCGAGGCCGGTGAAGTCAGGGATCGCGTCGACAGGCTCCATACGCTGGACTTCACTGAGCCGGGCCTCGCAGGTCTCCACGCGCCTGAGCCTAGCTTCCCAGTTCCTCTCGAGCTGGGCCGCTATAAGCCGGTTCTCCGGGTCGCAGGCGGCGTAGCGGCGCTCGGCGAGCGATGCCTCATAGCGTGCCTGCTGCAGGTCCATCTCGATCATCTGCCGCCGCCTGGCTTCGCTCTCCAGCTGCATCTGTTCAGCCTCCAACGCCGCCTCGATCGCCATCGGCGCAACCGCCTCCAAGGCTTCGCGGGCCACCGCCGCATCGGTGCGAAAGCCGTTGAACGACATGCATCGCGCCTGCGCCATCATGGTGTTCTCGCAACGATAGACCGGGTAACCTTGGCCACGTCCGGCATACGTGACAACCAGTCTTCGCCCGCATCGACCACAGGAGAGAAGACCCGGGAGCAACGCGCGACCGCCGCGGCCCGACTTGACGCCGCCGGCTTTGCCATAGGCGTTGGCGGCGAGAAGTTCCTGGTTCCGTTCGTACTCGCTCCATCCGATATAGCCTTCGTGATGCTCCTTGAGCACCACCGCCCAATCGCTGGCCGGCTTGTAATGACCATAGCTCTTGCGGACGCGGCCATCCACGATCTCGGTGCGCTTCTCGCTCTTACCATAGACATAAGCGCCGGCGTAGAACGGGTTCTTCAGGACGGAGATCACGTTGCGGTAGCGGACCGGAACCCAGGCGAAGGACACCATCTTCTTGCCGTCGGAGGGTCTGGGGAAATGCACGCCATCGTCGATCATCGAGATCAGGACCTGGCGGGCACTGCCGAGTTCGCGGAAACGCGCGAATATCAGGCGAATGGTCTCCTGCAGGCGTATATCGGGATCGAACCCGAGACCGTAATCCCGGTGCCAGACGTAGCCGAAGGGCACAGAGATGCGCAGTTCGCCGCGCTGTGCCTTGGCGCGGTCAGCTTCGTACATGCGAGCACGCAGCACCCCGAGTTCGAACTCGCTTATGCTCCCCTTCATGCCGAGCAGCAGGCGATCGTTCGGCAGTCCCGGATCGTAGACTCCGTCCAGATCGATCACCCGTGCATCGACTTCGCCGCACAACTCGAGCAGCCGATGCCAGTCCGGTCCGTTGCGAGACAGGCGGGACGCCTCCAGGCAAAGCACAGCGCCCACATGACCGGTGCACAGATCGTCGACCAGGCGTTCGAAACCGGGACGTTCCACAGCTCCACTTGCGGTGCGTCCCAAGTCCTCGTCGATCACCTCAACCTTGCGGAATCCCCAGCGCCGCGCGACGTCGACCAGCTCATATTGCCGACGCTGGCTCTCAAGATTGAGCTGCACTTGCGCCTGCGTGGACTGACGTACATAGACAACGGCCTTGCGCTTGAGGATGGTGGCCGGAATCAGATTACGGCTCGTCATCGCGGCTCTCCTCCGTCACGATACCGGCGGCGGCCATCAGCACATTGGCGAGCCGGGCGATCACGATCGTTCGTTGCGCTGCGCTCAGCCCGACTAGCTTGTGCGAGTCGAGCGCATGCTGAGCTGGCGAACGATCACGAGAGATCGTGTCGGTGGCGGCAAGGTTCTCATTTTGAGTCTCCCCGATGATGAAACCATCCGGAGAGCCTCGCCGGAAACGGCGCTGGATCAAGAGCTTGTTCAGTTCAAGCAGTGCAGCAAGCGACGCGCGCGGGGAGCCCAGATCCATTGCTGCGCACGGGACTTCGACCTCCTGCCCAACATGGGCAGAATGACCCCGAGATTGCGATCGGACGGATCGAGCGTTCGACGGTGTTGCTGTCGATCTCGATGCGGCCGTCGTCAAGGAAGTGCGAGAGGCCTTCCCAGCGTGAGAGCGTGTAGCGGATTGCCTCTGCGAGCTTGGTCTTCTGACTGATCAGGCCGAGCTTCTCACGCAGCCAGGGTTCGAGATCGGCGACGATGGCGCGGCTTTTGTCCTGACGCATCGCGCGGCGCTCGTTGGCCGATCGGCCACGGATGTCATCCTCGATCTTGTAGAGTTCGGCGATCCGTCTCAGCGCGTCACTGGCGATCGGCGCGGGACCGGCTGCTGCCAGTTCATAAAAGCGCCGACGGACATGCGCCCAGCAGAAGGCGAGCGTGACGCCGCTTTTGTCGGCCAGCACGCGATAGCCGCCATAGCCGTCGACCTGCAAGATTCCGGTGAAGCCTGCGAGATGAGCGATCGGACGCTCGGCCTTTCGGTCCGGCGCATAGACATAGGCGACGCCCGGCGGGTCGCTCCCCTCCCATCGTCGGTCATCGCGGGCATAGGCCCAGAGTTGACCTGTCTTAGTCTTGCCGCGGCCGGGATCGAGCACCGGCGCGGTCGTCTCGTCGGCGAAGAGTTTTGCCGAGGACTTCAGCTTGCCAAGCAGCCGCTCATGCACCGGACGCAGGTGCCAGGCGGCGCGGCCGACCCAGTCGGCGAGCGTAGAGCGATCGAGATTGATACCCTGCCGGGCGTAGATTTGCGCCTGACGATAGAGCGGAAGGTGATCGGCATATTTTGAGACCAGCACCTGGGCGACCGTTGCCTCGGTCGGAAGACCACCCTCGATCAGCCGGGCCGGCGCCGGAAGCCTGAACCACGACGTCCTCGCAGGCGCGGCAGGCATATTTGGGCCGGCGCACGACGATTACACGCAGCTGCGCCGGAACGATGTCGAGCCGCTCGCTCACGTCCTCGCCGATCCGATGCAAGCCATTGCGGCAGCATGGGCAGGCATGGTCCTCGATGTCGACGACCATCTCCACGCGCGGCAGATGGGGTGGCAGCGCGCCCCGGTTGGCCCGGCGCCTCGTGGCCTTTGCTTGCCGCTCGGCGGGAGCAGATTGCTCCTTCTCTTCCTCACCGGCGGCCTCGATCTGCTCCGCCTCTTCGAGCCCCAGCAGCAATTGATCCTCGGGGAGCGTCTCGGCACGCCGGCCGAAGCGGTGACGCTGCAATTCCTTGATGATCTGAATCAGACGGGCATTCTCGACGTCGTGCGCCAGGACCATCGCCTTCAGCGCGTCCGGATCGTCGGGAAGCTGGTCAGCCGTCATCGCCATGAACGGATCAGACCATATTCGCCGACAGCCCGCGACAGCGGAATCTAGGCTGATTCACTTCGTCGCGGGTCAGCCCGCCTGGGCTGGCACGCGGGTCCGGCGCGCCTCATGGACTCGCCGCCAGTCGAGACCTTCGAGTAGCGCCGAGAGCTGCGCGGCCGTCAGCCGCATCATGCCGTCATGCACTTTCGGCCAGCGGAACTCCCCATCCTCCAAACGCTTAGCAGGCAAACCCCGGTGCCATCCCAGAAGATCAGCTTGATCCGGTCAGTCCGCTTCGCCCGGAAGACGTAGACGGCCCCGCTGAACGGATCGGCCCCCATTGTCTCTCGCACCAGCGCCGCCAATCCCTCCGCACCCTTGCGGAAGTCGACGGGCTTCGTCGCCACCATGACCTTGACCGCACCCGTCGGCCCGATCACGACGTCGCCTTCAGCGCGCGGATCACTGCGGCCACCGTCTTGGTATCGGCGCCCCGGCCGACGCGCATCGCGATGCCGTCGATCTCAAGCTCGATCATGCCGGCATCTCGGGTGGCTTGCCGTTTCCGCTGCTTCGGTGAACGGCTGGCTGCAGGTTCCGCCGCCGCCACAACCGCCGGCACAAAGG
>NZ_RZPB01000820.1:0-2512 GCF_003998535.1 Mesorhizobium sp. M7A.F.Ca.AU.002.02.1.1
CAAGGAGACCGGAGCCGAAGAGGTCTGGGTGACGCATGGCCGCGAGGAGGCGCTGGTCCGCTGGTGCGAACTCGAAGGCATCGCGGCAAAGCCACTGCACCTGGTGGGCTACGAGGACGAGGGCGATTGAAGCCATGAACCGCTTCGCCGAACTTCTCGACCGCCTGGTGCTGACGCCGTCGCGCAATGGCAAGCTGACCTTGCTGACCGACTATTTCCGCAGCGTCGAGGATCCCGATCGCGGCCTGGCGCTGGCTGCCATCACTGGCGATCTCCACATCGCCGCGGTCAAGCCGGCGATGCTGCGCATGCTCGTCACCGAGCGCATGGATCCGGTGCTGTTCGGCTATTCCTACGACTATGTCGGCGATCTCGCCGAAACGGTGTCGCTGGTCTGGCCGCAAACGCCCGGAAACACCCCGAACCGCGAGCCGACGCTTGGCGAGGTCGTCGCCAAGCTGCAGGCGGCAAGCCGCTCCGACGGACCGAAGGTGCTGGCAGGGCTGCTCGACAGCGCCGGCATCTCGGCACGCTTTGCCATCATCAAGCTGGTCACCGGCGGCCTGCGCATCGGCGTGTCGGCGCGTCTGGCCAAACAGGCGCTGGCGGATTTCGGCAAGGTCGAGGTCGCGGAGATCGAGGAGCTCTGGCACGGGCTGTCACCGCCTTACACAGCGTTGTTCGCCTGGCTGGAAGGCAAGGCCGAAAAGCCCAGGAACACGGCGTTGGCATTGTTTCGCCCGGTGATGCTGTCGAACCCGGTCGGCGACGGCGATCTCGAAAAGCTCGATCCGGCGGATTATGCCGCCGAATGGAAATGGGACGGCATCCGTGTCCAGGCGGTGGCGGAGGGCGGCATCCGCCGGCTCTATTCGCGCACCGGCGATGACGTTTCGGGCGCCTTTCCGGACCTCGCCGAGGCCATGCATTTTTCCGCAACGCTGGACGGCGAACTGCTTGTCGGCGATCCCCGGGAGGCGACGGGAACCTTCTCCGATCTGCAGCAACGGCTGAATCGCAAGACGGTGGCACCGAAGATGCAGCAGCAATACCCGGCCTTCATGCGCTGCTACGATCTGCTCCAGGTCGGCGGCGAGGATTTGCGCGCGCTGCCGTTTCGCGAACGGCGCGGCCGGCTGGAAAGCTTTGTCGCGACACTCGACCCGAGCCGTTTCGATCTGTCGCCATTCGTCGACTTCACGGACTGGCAAACGCTGGAGGAACTGCGCCGGGCGCCGCCGCATCCGATCATCGAAGGCGTCATGCTGAAGCGCTGGGACTCAGCCTATGTCGCCGGCCGGCCGAAAGGTCCGTGGTTCAAGTGGAAACGCGATCCGCACACAGTGGACGCGGTGCTGATGTATGCGCAGCGCGGCCACGGCAAGCGCTCGAGCTTCTACTCCGACTATACGTTCGGTGTCTGGTCCGGTGCCGAAGGCGAGGAGGAGCTGGTGCCGGTCGGCAAGGCCTATTTCGGCTTCACCGACGAGGAGCTGAAGCAGATCGACAAATATGTCCGCGACAACACGGTCGAGCGTTTCGGCCCGGTGCGCTCGGTGCGCGCCGACCGCGACAATGGCCTGGTGCTGGAAGTCGCCTTCGAGGGACTGAACCGCTCGACCCGGCACAAATCCGGCGTCGCCATGCGCTTTCCCCGCATTTCGCGATTGCGCTGGGACAAGCCGGCCAACGAGGCCGACCGCATCGAAACGCTGCAGGCGCTGCTCGACCGCTAATTTCGCGCGTGCAGGGTTCGCTATGGCTCGATCGAAACGCGGATTTCGTAGATGTCGGCGGCCTTGCCCTGCTTGTCGAAGTCGGAATTGATGGCAATGGTGCCGGCCGAGCCCGGATGCTTGTCGGGAAACTGCACGTCGAACAGATATTCGTTCTGCTGCTGGCCGACTGCGTAGCGCTTGCGGCCGCAGTCGCCGAGTTCGCCGAAATTGCAGTCGACGGAAATCTGCGTCTCCTTGCCTTCCTCGGAACGGGCAATGATGTCGAACACGGCATGTTTGCCGGCCAGTTTCTCCAGCACGCCTTGTCCGACGTCGAAGCTGATCGCCGAACCGGACGCGCCGGAACGGATGCGCAGGAACGAACCGGTATCGTCCTTCATCACCTCGGCCCTGGCGTCCGACGGCGCGCTGACATGCGATGCATCGGCCGGCGAAAACACATTGATCCAGTCGCGCGACTGGTCGGCGGCGCCGGGCTTTGCCGGACCGCCGTCGGCCGGTGTGAAATCGTCGTCCTCGACGGTCGGCGGCGCTTCAGGCGGGGCGGTATCGAGCTGCGCCGACGTCTTGAAGACGCCGGTCTGCACGGCGAAGAACAGGCCGATGCCAACTGCTGCCAGCAGTGTCACGGTCAGGAAGATGGCGGTCAGCGGCAGGCGACGCCCTCTTATGCGTCGTTCATCGCGGTCGGGCGCCACTTCCGTGGTCGCGCCGGCCGAGGCCGGAACCGACATGTCGATGGCCGGAGCATCGGGAAGCGTGGCGTCCGGCAT
>NZ_RZPB01000821.1:0-2509 GCF_003998535.1 Mesorhizobium sp. M7A.F.Ca.AU.002.02.1.1
GTCGAGGAAGATGCCGAGGCACCAGTCGCCGCCATCGGCAAGCATGATGCCGACCTCGTCGCAGATCTCCGACTGCGCCAGGAAGCCGGCAATGTACTGGCCGCGCTTGGCCTCGTCG
Organism: Mesorhizobium sp. M7A.F.Ca.AU.002.02.1.1; assembly: GCF_003998535.1. Taxonomy (NCBI): domain Bacteria; kingdom Pseudomonadati; phylum Pseudomonadota; class Alphaproteobacteria; order Hyphomicrobiales; family Phyllobacteriaceae; genus Mesorhizobium; species Mesorhizobium sp. M7A.F.Ca.AU.002.02.1.1. The sequence continues at coordinate 119 of NZ_RZPB01000821.1, forward strand.
TCGGCGAGCCGTTTCAGCGGCATGATGCCCAACCTGCGCTCGCGCCGCCACGAGGCATAGAACGGGTCGAACACGTAGTAATTGTGGAGATAGCGCCGGACCATCTCATCCGAGAAGCGCCGGTGCTTGATGAATTCGGGTGTCTGCGTCGCCGAATAGCGCGTCACCGTGACGAGGTCGTGGTCGATGTCGGCGCCGATCAGGTCGATCAGGCAGTCGACATGCCTGTCCGTGCCGATGGCGGCGATCGCTTTGGCGAGCGGCGCCCAGATATTGCCCATGCCCATGCCCTTTTCTCGGCGATGTCAGCCCAACCGTCATTGTGTCTTTAGGCATATGGCGCGAGGCCATCCAATGAATCTAGCCTGGCGTCAACCTAGACCAGATCCCGAGGCGACCGTGACCCAACCCAATCTCACCGCCCCCATTGTCGGCAACCCAATCGTCATCGGCATCGACGCCGGCGGCACCATGACCGACACGATCCTTGTCGATCAGGACGGCCACTTCAAGATCGGCAAGTCGGCGACCACGCCGAAGAACGAAGCCGAGGGTTTTCTGGCCTCGGCCGAGGACGCGGCGGATGCCTGGGGCATCTCGCTGGAATCATTGTTTTCAGGCGTCAACGTCGTGCTCTATTCCGGCACCGGCATGCTGAACACGCTGTTGTCGCGCACCGGCCGCCGGCTCGGCCTGATCACCACCAAGGGCCTCGAGGACATGATCCTGATGGGCCGCGGGCTGCAGGCCTGGGCCGATTATTCCTACGCCGACCGGCTGCATGCGGTCACCCACCATCATCCCGATCCGCTGGTGCCGCGCCGCCGCACCCATGGCGTCACCGAGCGGATCGACCAGTTCGGCGACGTCGTGCTGCCGCTCTATGAGCACGAGGTTTCTGCAGCCGCAAAAAAACTGATCGCCGACGAGGTCGAAGCGATCTGCATCATGACCATCTTCTCGCACGTCAATCCGGTGCACGAGAAGCGCATCGCGGAAATCTGCCGCGAAGAGGTCGACAAGGCCGGCGCCGACATCATCGTCTACACCAGCCACGAGGTCCGCCCGGTCATCCGCGAGCAGTCGCGGCTGAACTCGGTCCTGATCGAGGCCTACGCCACCTCGCGCGGCCGCAAGCAGCTTAGGGGTATCGAGGACGTCTCGAAGAAATACGGCTTCAAATATGGCGTGCAGACGCTGCTCTCCTTCGGCGGCCTGACCTCGATCAACCATCCGCGCCTGCATGAAACCATGATCTCCGGCCCGATCGGCGGCATCCTCGGTGCTGCCTATGTCGGCAAGCTGATCGGCAATGATTCGCTGATCTGCTCGGACATGGGCGGCACCTCCTTCGACATGGGCGTTATCACGCGCGGCCAGACGCGGATCGAGAACGAGCCGCTGATGGATCGCTTCAAGCTCAACGTGCCGACGCTGCACCTCGATACGATCGGTGCCGGCGCCGGCATGATCCTCAAGGTCGATCCGCTGACCAAGAAAGTCTCGCTTGGACCGGAAAGCGCCGGCTCCGATCCAGGTCCGATTTGCTTCGCCAGGGGCGGCACCGAACCGACCATTGCCGATTGCGATGCGATTCTCGGCCGGCTCAACCCGCACTATTTCCTCGGCGGCAAGGTCGTGCTGCAGGTCGAAAAGGCCCGCCGCGCCTTCCAGGAGAAATGCTCCGACATCCTGGGCGTCGGGCTGGAGGAAGCCGCCGAAGGCATGATCGACATGCTGGAGGCCGACGCCAACAACGCGCTGCGCCGCGTCATTTCGGGCCAGGGCATCCATCCCTCCGAGTTCACGCTGCTGTCCTATGGCGGCTCTGGCCCGCTGCACCTGGCCGGCTGTTCCAGGGGCATCGGCTTCAAGGACATCATCACCTTCCAGTTTGCGGCCGCCTTCTCCGCCTTCGGCTGCACCACGGCTGATTTCATGCGCCGGCATTCGGTGTCGACGCAGCACGACATCCCGTCACGCGCCGATGAGGCGACGCTGGCCGCCTTCGGCGTCAAGGTCACCACGGTCTGGAACGACCTGACCAAGGCCGCGGTCGACGAGATGATCGCCGACGGCCATGCGCGTGAGAAGATCAGGACCGTGCCGTTCCTGATGATGCGCTACACCGGCCAGCTCGAGGATGTCGAAGTGATGGCGCCGCTGGCTGAGGTCAACTCGGCCGACGACATGCGCAGGGTTATCGACGAGTTCGAGGCGGTCTACGCCAAGGTCAATCATCGCGTGTCGCGCTATGGCGAGGCCGGCTTCACCATCACCGAACTCGGGCTGATCGCCACCGCCGACAAGGTCAAACCGGTGCTGCTCAAGCGTCCGCTCGGCAAGTCGGATCCGGCTTCCGCGCACAAGGGCGTGCGCGAGGCCTATATC
>NZ_RZPB01000822.1:0-2509 GCF_003998535.1 Mesorhizobium sp. M7A.F.Ca.AU.002.02.1.1
GCTGGAAATAGCGATAGGCATCGCCGGCCTCGGTAAAGGCGAAGACCTTGTCGATGACGGGCCGCAGGCGGCGCTGCGAGACGGCGCGCAGCATGGCTTCGAGATTGGTCCGGCTGCCGACGAACAGGCGGCTGATGGGGGCGAGGCTGCGCTGGTAGAGTGCCGCCGGCAGCTGGATCGATCCGCCTTTCGCATCCTGCAGCGTCAAGAGCACGATGTGCCCGTAAAGCGTGCTGGCGATCAGCGACTGCGTGAAGGTCGCCGGGCCACCGGTCTCGACGACGAGATCGATGCCGCCGGTCTGGTCGCGGACGGCCGCGCCCCATTGCGGCATATCCGATGTCGAAATCACCAGGTCGGCGCCCAGCGCCCGCAGCCTGTCGGCTTTCTCGCCGCGCGAGGTGACGGCGGCGACATGGCAGCCGAGCAGCTTGCCGAACTGCAATGCAAAGAGGGAGACGCCGCCCGAGCCGATGACCAGAACCCATTGGCCGGGCTTCGGAATTCCGGCGCCCGTCACCGCATTCCAGGCGGTCAGGCCGGCGCAGGTCAGCGTTGCGGCCTCTTGCCAGTCGAGATGATCGGGCAGCCGCACCGCCCATTGTTCGTCGAGAACCGCATATTCCGCCAGCATGCCGTCCAGCGTGCAGCCGAGCTGGTCGACGAGCCCGGCATGGATGCGGCCGTCGATCCAGCGCGCGAAATAGCTGCCGGTGACACGGTCGCCGACGGCAAAGCGGGGGACGGCAGCGCCGACGGCTACAATCTCACCAGCCCCGTCGCTCAGCGGCACGACGCCCTGGCGCGGCGTCAGCGGATAGGCGCCGTTGAGGATCATCGTGTCGCGCCGGTTGAGCGAGGTGGCGCGAATGCGCACCACGATCTCGTGCGCTCCCGGCTCCGGTCGCGCCTCGTCCCGCAGCACCAGGCTTTCGATTCCGCCGGTCCCTTCAAGGCGATAGCTGCGCATTTCGAACCTCAAATATATAGACTGATCTACATATTATGTAGACCGATTGTCATATTTTGCGCAAGGCCTATAATGATCTCTCCTGACAGAGGTTGACATGGCCAACGACACCCGCACCCGCATACTCGAGACGACTGGGCTGCTGCTCAGGCAGCGCGGCTATCACGGCACCTCGCTCAACGACATATTGAGCGCCAGCGGCGCACCGCGGGGCTCGCTGTATTTTCATTTTCCCGGCGGCAAGGACCAATTGGTCATCGAGGTGACGCGCGCCAGCGTTGCCGACGTGACGGAGAGGCTGGGCGAAGCGCTGGCCGCCGAAAAGGATCCGGCGGTAGCCGTCCATCATATCTACCAGTCGGTGGGGCGCATGCTGGAAGACAACCAGTTTTCACTCGGCTGTCCGATCGCGCCTGTCGTGCTGGACTCGCCCACCGACGTGCCGGAACTGGCGGAGTTGTGCCGCTCGGCCTTCGAACAGTGGATAGGCCTGCTGCGGGACGCCTTCGTCAGGGCAGGGGTGCCCGCGCGCCGCGCGCATGCATTGGCACTGCTGGTCGAATCGTCACTGGAAGGGCTGATGGTGATCGCCCGCGCCACAAGCGACCGCGCCCCGGTACAGGCCGTGGCCGATGAGGTGGCGGCGTTGATCGAAGCCGCGGTGCTTGATGGAGCAGGCCGCAATCGCGACGCGGCGATTTCCGCGGTCGGGATATCCTCACCGGGGACCTAACGTTGCGACCGCGCCTGATGTGGTCAACGCGGCAAAGACCCAGCGTATTCCAGCCATGCAGCCGAAGGCAGTGGGCTTTTTGCGCAGCTAATCCACAATGTCTTTGCGAGCAGCTGAAGCAAGGAAGGCCGAGCGTGTCTGTCCACGTTCACGCGCCGTCGCATCGATAGCTTCGAGCAGGCCCAGATCGGAAGATACGTTGATCCGCGTCGTTGATCCGCGATCACGGATCAACGGAATGACAGTCGTCATGGCGCCGTCGCGATCCTCCGCCAGTTCGGGATCGCTCATGATGGCATCGAAGTCGCGCGGCGGCGGAACTGGATCGCCATCCCCTTCCAGCATCCGGACATGGCCCGACAGCGCCTCTACGCCGTTGCGTACGGCTTCGTCGATCGTAACTCCGGCCGAGATGCAGCCAGGCATGTCGGGGAAGCTCACACCGTAGATGCTGTCCGGGTCTTTGTGGATGAAGGCAATGTAACGCAAGCTTCTCACTTTTGGTTCAGGAGGCCCGCCTGCTTCAACAAAGCGGACGGTTCCTGTCGGTATATCCCTTACGCGGATGTGGAATTGTAACGCGACCTGTAGACGACAGCCAACACCCGTTCTGACGCGTCCTAAAAGAACGAAAAAGGGCGGCATCGCTGCCGCCCTTTCCGTAAGCTTAGCCAGGTTGGCTGGATTAGAAATCCATGCCGCCCATGCCGCCCATGCCGCCGCCGCCCATGCCGCCAGGCATGCCGCCGCCAGCCGACTCCTTCTTCGGAGCCTCCGCGATCATGGCTTCGGTGGTGACCAGCAGG
>NZ_RZPB01000823.1:0-2507 GCF_003998535.1 Mesorhizobium sp. M7A.F.Ca.AU.002.02.1.1
GAAATGATGCAGCCAGACCATGAACGAGACGATGCAGATGAACATCGTGGCCGCGACCATCGAACGGTATCCGAACAGCGGCTTTGACGAGAATGTCGAGAAGACCTCGGAGAAGATGCCGAAGGCGGGAAGCACCAGAATGTAGACCTCGGGATGGCCCCAGGCCCAGATCAGGTTGACGAACATCATCTGATTTCCGCCGGCTTCGTTGGTGAAGAAATGGAAGCCGAGATAGCGGTCCAGCGTCAGCATCGCCAGCGTGGCGGTGAGGATCGGGAAGGCTGCGACGATGAGCAGGTTGGACGCGAGCGAGGTCCAGCAGAACATCGGCATTCGCAGGTAGCCCATACCAGGCGCACGCATCTTGAGGATGGTCGTCACCAGGTTGACGCCGGTAAGCAGCGTGCCGACGCCGGAGATCTGGATCGACCACAGATAGTAATCGACGCCGACGCCCGGCGAGTAGGTGGTCTCCGACAAGGGGGCATAGGGCAGCCAGCCGGTGCGCGCGAACTCACCGATGACAAGCGAGATGTTGACCAGCAGGGCTCCGGAAGCCGTCAGCCAGAAGCTGACGGAATTGAGTGTCGGAAAGGCTACATCGCGTATGCCAAGCTGCAGCGGTACGGCGAAATTCATCAGGCCGATCATGAAAGGCATCGCCGCGAAGAAGATCATAATCGTGCCGTGCGCGGAGAAGATCTGGTCGTAATGCTCCGGCGGCAGGTAGCCCGGCCCGTGGATCGCCAGCACCTGTTGCGTGCGCATCATGATGGCATCGATGAAGCCACGCAGAAGCATGAGCATCGCCAGCACAATGTACATCACGCCGATGCGCTTGTGGTCGACCGAGCTTATCCACTCGTTCCACAGATAGGGCCAGTAGCCCTTCACCGTTATCCATCCAAGCACGGCGACCGCTGCCAGAAAGACGCCGAGAGCCGCGACGAGCGGGATGGGTTGATCGAAGGGAATGGCCGACGAGTCGAGCTTGCCCAGCATCGTCATTCCGCCCCTTCTGCCTGTGGATGATGCCCCGTCGGCGGCGCCGCCGCGGGCAATGCCTTTGGGCTCACCTGTGGCTCGCCGCCGGCGGCACTTTCGGCCGGCCCCGGACCCGGGGGCAATATCTGCTGAGCGACGGCATCGAACAGCCCGGGCTGAACATGGCCGAACGTGGACGGCGGCACGTTGGTGCTTTGCCGGGCGAGCTCGCGATAGGCATTCGCGTTGAGCACGCCGCCGCCGCCACGCAGCGACGACGTCCAGCGGGTGAAGGCATCGGCTGAAACCGCGCTCACGCTGAAGTTCATGTCCGAGAAGCCGTCGCCGCTGAAGTGCGCCGACTGGCCGAAAAAGCTGCCCTCATAGTCGGCCTGCAGATGCAACTCGGTCTGCATGCCGTTCATGACGTAGACCATGCTGCCAAGCTGGGGCACGAAGAACGTGTTCATCACGCTGGCCGAGGTCAGCTTGAAATGAACTGGAACGCCGGCGGGGATAACCAATTGATTGACAGCGCCCACGCCCTGCTCGGGATAGAGGAACAGCCATTTCCAGTCGAGCGCCACCACCTGGATGTCGAGCGGCGGCTGCGCGGAAGGGATCGGTTTGCGCGGATCGAGCTGGTACGATCCATAATAGATCAGCCCGCCAAGGAAAAGGATGGTGAGCGTCGGGATCGACCAGACGATCAACTCGATGCGCCCCGAATAGGTGAACTCCGGGTCATAGCGCGCGTCGCTGTTCGAGGCGCGGAATTTCCATGCGAAGGCCAAGAGCGCAACAAGCGTCGGAACAACGATCACCAGCATCACCGCCAGTGAGTTCAAGAGGATCGTGCGGTTGCCCGAGCCAATGGGTCCTTGCGGGTCGAGCACACCCCCCGCGCAACCGGGCAAGAATGCGATTGCCGGGATCCAGAGCAGTTGCCGCCCCGGCTTGGGGCTGGATGGCAACAACACTTGCTCGGCCACCAATCCTGGAGAGGACGCGTTCTTGGGGCACGCGCTCTTGGCACTTCTCATCTGAAGCCTTCCTCTGAACCAACTTCAAGGCGCGTGGCCGGGGTGCCGCCCTCCGCCGGACGAAGGACCTAACTGGCGCTTCCCCGGTTTGTTCCTCCTCGCTGGCTCATGCACAAACTCCAATTCGGCGGCACGGCGATGGAGCACAGCTAAGTCGATCACCCCATCAAGCTGGTGGAGCCAGAACCGCTCCACGGTTTTGGCCCATGAGCGAATCGACGCCAGTCATGGCTAATGACGACCGGTGGGGCCCGAACTTCTTGCCGATCGCCGCGCCGGCGGAGAGGACACGTCCTTCGGGGTGCTCGTTTTCCATCTGACGTCTGCTCCTGACGCGGGATTTTTCGGGGCTGGCCGCAAGTCGCCCAAGCGTGCGCCGCCTAACTGGCGCCTCCCGGGATTGTTCCGCTTGTCAGTGTTTGGGCGACATGGGCGCGACCCGAGGGGGGAACTCTACCTGCTCGAGAGATGGAGTTGTCC
>NZ_RZPB01000824.1:0-2506 GCF_003998535.1 Mesorhizobium sp. M7A.F.Ca.AU.002.02.1.1
CTCAACGACAATGCCGCGACCAGCGCCGAAGCGCGCCGCTCGACGGTATTGGGCGATCGGATCAAGGCCTATCGCACCACGCGGCGCCTGACGCTGCGCCAGCTCGGCGACATGATCGGCACCACCGCCAGTTTCCTAAGCCAGCTCGAGCGCGGCCTTTCCGGCGCCAACACCAGCACGCTGATGCTGATTGCCAATGCGCTCGGCATCAGCCTCGCCGATCTTTTCGACGAATGCGAAGTGTCGCCGCACGCGGTGCTGACACGCAGCGAGCGGCCGGCGCTGCCGACCAGCGAAGGCTACCGCAAGACGCTGCTGTCGCGCCGGCCGATCCGCGAGATGGAAGTCTATTGCGGCGAGTTCGCCGTCGGCGGCTCGACCGGCGACGTGCCCTACACGCACGGCAACGCGAGCGAGATGTTCCTCGTGCTGCGCGGACGCGTGCAACTGACGCTCGGCGAGGAGAGCTTCACCCTCGAAGAGGGCGATAGCATCGAATATTCGACCTCGACGCCCCACCGGACGATCAATGTCGGCGATACGGTGGCCGAAGTGCTGTGGATCATTGCGCCGCCGACCAGCGGCGCCGTCGACCTCGACCAATATGTAGCCCGGAAAACGCTCGCGCCCGGCCTACCAAAATCAAACAGCGAGCCATCGGAGGGTTAGAAAATGGGAAGCAGATCAAGAGTGGCCGGGTTCGTCGGCGCCGCCGCACTGGCCTTGCTTGCGGCCGCCGCTCACGCGCAGAACGCGCCGCCGGCCGGGACCGTGGTGGACGGCTCGCTGAAGGGAAAGACGCTGACCTTCGTCTCCTATGGCGGCATCTACCAGGACGGCCAGGTCGCCGCCCTCAAGGAATTCGTCGACAAGAGCGGCGTCAAGCTTTTGAATGATGGGCCGACCGAAATCGCCAAGCTCCAGGCGCAGGTCGAATCAGGCAATGTGACCTGGGATGTCGTCGATACGGACGATTTTCCGCCCTTCGTGCATTGCGGAAAACTGTTCCAGAAGCTGGATTTGACCAAGCTCGACATCTCGCACATCCCGCCCGGACAGGTCGGCGAGTGCAGCGTGCCGGCGATGAACTACGGCATGGTCCTGATGTACAAGAACGACACGTACAAGGACAATCCGCCGAAGGACTGGAAGGACTTCTTCGACACCGCGAAATTTCCCGGCACCCGCGCCATCGACGGCAGCGGCAGCCCGCTCGGCGGCCTGATCGAACAGGCCATCCTGGCAGACGGCGGCAAGGTCGACGCCATGACGCCGGCCGATATCGACAAGGGCATCGCCAAGATCAAGGCGATCGGTCCCGACACGATCTTCTGGAAGACGGGCGCAGAATCCCAGCAGCTCGCCGAATCCGGCGAGGCCGACATGATCATCATGTGGACCGGCCGCGCCATGACGGCGGTCAAGAACGGCGCTGCCTACACGCCGGTGTGGAAGGACTGGCTGGTCGTCATGGACCAGCTGACCATCCCGGTCGGCGCCAAGGACACCGACGCTTCCTACGCGCTGATCAACGCCTATCTCGGCAAGAAGTCGCAGGAGATCCTGACCGAGCAGACCTCCTACTCGCCGATCAACAACGAGGCACAGCCGAAGGTCGACGCATCCGTCGCCGCCTTTCTGACCAACACGCCGGACCACGCCAAGCTCGGCTATCAGCAGAACATCAAGTTCTGGGTCGCCAACTTCGCCGCCGCGTCCGACAAGTGGACAGCGCTGATGGCCGGCAACTGAGCCGGCTACCGCTGAGGTGACGGCGTGAGCCAGACATCGCATACGCCGACGGCCGGGGGTGATCATCCTCGGCCGCCAGGTGCCGTGCGGGCGCCGCAGCGGCGCCCGCGCCTTGCTGCCTATCCTTCGCTGCTGGCGATGCCCGCCTTGGCTTTGCTCATCGCCGCGATGGGCTATCCCTTGCTGACCGTCACGCTGCGCAGCTTCTCGGACCCATCTTGGGGCTTGCAGAACTATGCCTGGTTCTTTTCCACCCCGGTGAATGTCACCGTCCTGTGGCGCACCTTTTCCATCGCAGCCTGGGTCACCATCGTTTGCGTCATCGCCGCCTACCCCTATGCCTATCTCATGACGGCGGTCGGACCGCGCCTGCGGCTGGTCCTCATCCTGTGCGTTTTGGTGCCGTTCTGGGTCAGCGGCGTGGTGCGCACCCTGGCCTGGGTCATCCTGCTGCAGGATTCCGGCATCATCAATTCGGTCATCAGGCTGCTCGGCTTTGACGGCGTGAAGCTGATCCGCACGCAGACCGGCGTCGTCATCGGCATGGCGCAGGTGCTGCTGCCGTTCATGATCCTGCCGCTCTATTCGGTCATGCGCGGCATCGATCTGCGCCTCGTGCAGGCGGCGCGCAGCCTTGGTGCGCGCCCGGCACGCGCCTTCCTGCAAATCTATCTGCCGCTGTCGCTGCCCGGCGTTTTCGCCGGCGCCATCATCGTCTTCATCCTGTCGCTCGGCTTCTACATCACGCCTGCCC
>NZ_RZPB01000825.1:0-2494 GCF_003998535.1 Mesorhizobium sp. M7A.F.Ca.AU.002.02.1.1
CGACCGCATGGTCTCCAGCACCGCCGCACCCGCTTTCGATCTCTATCGCGGGCTGGTCGGCGAGCTTGCCGGCAGGCTGGCGCGGTTCCAGCCCGGCAGGGTGGCGCTCGAGCCGGTCAACGAACCGGCGCAGGCCTGCGCGTCGAACGTCTGGTTGCAAATCCAGCTCGCGCTTCTGACCGCGGCAAGGGCATCGGCAGCGACCCTGCCGTTGGTCGTCACCGGAGGCTGCGGCTCGATGGTGAGCGGACTGACCGCGCTCGATCCGGGCCCGCTGTCGCCCTTCGAGCCGATCCTGTTCACCTTCCACTTCTATGAGCCCTATCTGTTCAGCCATCAGGGCGCGCCCTGGATGCGCGAGCCGGTCTATCGGTCGCTCAACAATGTGCCGTGGCCGGCATCCGCCGGCTCGCTGCAACAGACGCTGGCATCGGTCAGGGCGCGCATGGCGCAGGACACCGAAACCCCTGAAGACGCCAAGCAAGCAGCCTATGCCGAGACCGAGCGTGTGCTGAAAGTCTATTTCGACGCCCAGCCCGACCGCTGGTTTGTCGACAAATATCTTCGCCAGGTCCGCGATTGGGCCGATGGCCATAGCCTTGCGCCGGAACGCATCATCATGGGCGAGTTCGGCGCGCTGCGCACCGACGCCCGCTATGTCGCCGCGCCCAATCCGGATCGCGGGCGCTACATCGCCGATGTGAGGCGGAGCGCCGAGGAACTCGGCTTCGCCTGGGCACTGTGGGATCTCTTCGATGGCATGGGCATGATGGACGACACCACCCGGGCGCTGGACCCCGATATCATCGCGGCGCTTGGCCTGACCATGCCGGCGGACTGACCGGCCTGAACGCTGCCCGCGCCGGCCGATAGAGCACCAATGCCAGCACCACGAACTTGGTCAGCAGCGTCGTCTTCGACGCGACGCTTTCCGAAGTGTTGATCAGGATAACCCAGCCCAGCATCGGCAGCCAGATGCCGGGATGGCAGCGGCGCGCCACCTCGAACAGGAACAGCACGAAGCCGAACGTCAGCAAAAGCGTGAAGAAGGCGCCCTGATAAAGGACCGTGCGGATGATCGGGTTCTCGATGCCCTGTTCGAGACCGTTGATGCGGCGCAGGCTGTCGATCAGGTCGACATCCGGTCCCACGATCAGATCGCGCAATTCCAGGTGCTTGAAGAGCTCGAACATCTCGACGCGGGCATTGGCGCTGCCGCTGTCCGACACGAAGCGCTCCAGCAGCGCGTCGAAAAAGCCCAGATATGCCGCCACGATGATGACGACCGGCAGCAGGGCGGCGAGCATGAAGCCGAGTGCCGCACCGAGGAGATTGACGCGGCCCTGGCGCAATTTGGTGATGCCCTGAAAAAGCAGGTAGCAGCCGCCGAGCACCACCGTCGTCACCATCGCCGTGCGGCCGCCGAAGGCGACGAGTGCCGCGCATTGCAAGCCGATCAACCCTATCCGCACAGGCATCGACAGGGATCTGGCACCGGAGAGCAGCGCAAGCACATAGATCGACGTCACCATGGCATTGGCAAGCGGATGCCCCTGCAGCGCGCTCGAGCGCAGATCGGTGGTAAACGCCACGCCGTCGAGGCGATAGGGGAAGATAAGCGTCTTGGTGGCGAACTCGAAAAGGGCAAGCAAGGCATTCGCCGTCATGACCACGTGGACGACGGTCTGCAGCCCGGCGAAGGTCCGCTCGTCGTCCTCGCTGAGCATCAGCACGAGAAGTGCCGCAGCCACGAACGTATCGATCATGCCGGCCATACCGGGCCGCTGCCTGGCGATGACAACGACCAGAAGCACGATCGATATGGCGGCCATCAGCGCGCTGGCCGGCCGCCTGTCAGCGAGATGGACGATATGGCCGACCGGATTGCCTGATGCGCAGGAGCGCCAGGCAAGCAGCAGGACGATGAGATAGGTGGACGGGTGGATCTTGGTCGCCGGGTTGCCGAACAGGCCATCATAATTGTAGCCGACCAGCCACAGCATGCCCCCCGAGATGCTGAACAGCACCGCCACCGCCGCGATCAATCCGAAGCGCGTCAGCGCATCGACCGAGGTGCCGGAGATGGGCGTGCCGGCGCGGGGTGCGGCAGCACCATGGTTCGAAGCGCTTGCGCTCCAACTGGCCGCCATATCAGGCGGCCTCGTCGACCAGCAAGGCGGCTGTCGGCAGGCGCCCCATGACGGAGACCGCCTGCGAAGTCGTCGTGACGTCGCGCATCGGGGTGGCGTTCAGCGTGGCGACGAGCACGATCTCGTCGGCCATGGCGACCAGCGGCGAGGCATTGAGATTGTCGGCCAGCGCGCCGCCGTCGATGACGACGAGCTCGAAGCTCCGGCTGGCCCGCGCCAGCATCTGCTGCGCAAAATAGATGCCATGCGCTTCCTGGAAGACCGCCTTTGAGCGGCCCCTGCCCAGCACGGCAACGTTGCTGCCGGCGGCGTAATGGCTGACGGCCTCGAACGCGTACTCGCCG
>NZ_RZPB01000826.1:0-2476 GCF_003998535.1 Mesorhizobium sp. M7A.F.Ca.AU.002.02.1.1
TCTTCGACGTCGGCGCGCGAGTTCGCATGCATCTGCAGCATGCGGCCGATGCGCTCTTTCTTGCCCTTCACGGTGTTGTCGACCGAGATGCCCTTGGTGAGCCTGCCCGAATAGATGCGCGCAAAGGTCAGCGAACCGACGAACGGGTCGTTCATGATCTTGAAGGCGAGCATCGACAGCGGCTCGTTGTCGTCGGCATGACGCTCGATCTCGGCGTCGGTCTTGGCATCGACGCCCTTGATGGCGGGAACATCGGCCGGCGACGGCAGATATTCGACAACGGCGTCGAGCAGCGGCTGCACGCCCTTGTTCTTGAAGGCCGAGCCACAGAACATCGGGTAGAACTTGACCGCGATGGTGCCCTTGCGGATCAGCGCGCGAATCTCGTCATTCGACGGCATCTTGCCTTCGAGGTAATTCTCAAGCGCCGTCTCGTCCATTTCGACGGCAGCCTCGATCATCTTCTCGCGGTATTCTTCGGCACGAGCCTTGAGGTCGTCCGGGATCTCGACGATGTCCCAGGCAGCGCCCAGCGTCTCGTCGCGCCAGACCAGCGCGTTCATCTCGACGAGGTCGACAACGCCCTTGAACTCGGTCTCGGCGCCAATCGGCAGCTGCATGACAACAGCATGCGCACCGAGGCGCGAGCCGATCATCTCGACCGAGCGATAGAAGTCGGCGCCGATCTTGTCCATCTTGTTGCAGAAGATCATGCGCGGAACGCGATATTTGTCGGCCTGGCGCCAGACAGTCTCGGTCTGCGGCTCAACACCGGCATTGGCATCGAGCAGCGCGATGGCGCCGTCGAGCACGCGCAGCGAACGCTCGACCTCGATGGTGAAGTCGACGTGGCCGGGGGTGTCGATGATGTTGAAGCGGTGCATCTTGCCGTCACGAGCCTTCCAGAAGGTCGTGGTCGCGGCGGACGTGATGGTGATGCCGCGCTCCTGCTCCTGCTCCATCCAATCCATGGTGGCAGCGCCGTCGTGGACTTCGCCGATCTTGTGCGACTTGCCCGTGTAGTAGAGGACGCGCTCGGTGGTCGTCGTCTTGCCGGCGTCAATATGCGCCATGATACCGAAATTGCGGTAGTCTTCGATTTTGTATTCGCGGGCCATCGTAGCTGCCTCTCAGTCTCGTTCGCGCTTTACCAGCGGTAGTGCGCGAAAGCGCGGTTGGCTTCAGCCATCTTGTGGGTGTCTTCACGCTTCTTGACAGCGGTGCCGCGGTTGTTGGCCGCGTCCATCAGCTCGCCGGAGAGGCGGTCGACCATCGTGGTCTCGTTGCGGTTGCGGGCCGCAGCAATCAGCCAGCGAATGGCCAATGCCTGGCGGCGCTCGGGGCGCACGTCGACCGGAACCTGGTAGGTGGCGCCGCCGACACGACGCGAACGCACTTCCACATGCGGCGCGACATTGTCGAGCGCCTGATGGAAGACGGTGACCGGCTCCTGCTTGGTCTTCGACTGAACCTGGTCGAGCGCGCCGTAGACGATGGTCTCGGCGACCGACTTCTTGCCGTCATACATGACGGCGTTCATGAACTTGGTGACGATCAGATCGCCGAACTTCGGGTCCGGATTGATCTCACGCTTTTCTGCACTGTGACGACGCGACATGGCTTTTGTCTCTCAATCTCATAGCCCGACGCACTCAAGGAGCGCCAAGGCCGGAAAATCTTACTTCGGACGCTTGGCGCCGTACTTCGAACGGCGCTGCTTGCGGTTCTTCACACCCTGCGTGTCGAGCACGCCGCGGATGATGTGGTAGCGAACGCCCGGAAGATCCTTGACGCGGCCGCCGCGGATCATCACCACGGAGTGCTCCTGAAGGTTGTGGCCTTCGCCGGGGATGTACCCGATCACTTCAAAACCATTGGTCAGGCGGATCTTGGCCACCTTGCGCAGCGCCGAGTTCGGCTTCTTCGGCGTCGTTGTATAGACGCGCGTGCAGACGCCCCGCTTCTGCGGGTTCTGCTGCATGGCCGGGACCTTGTTGCGCTTCACCGGCGCAATGCGCGGCTTGCGGATCAGCTGGTTGACGGTAGGCATTAAACCCTCTTGTCTCTCAATTCCGTGTCTCGCCCGGTCAGGGCCGCTCAAAGCGTCATTTCCATACGCAAATTCGGGCCATAAACCGCGCCTCGCGGTCTTGCCCGAACAAAAGGCAGAGGAAGCGGAAGCCGCTTCGTGCACGCCGGAAATGTCTTTTCGCTCGTAAAACGAACCCTGTTTGAGGCAAACTCCAAAGCGTGTCGCTTCGGAAGGGAGAGCCTCACATCGGTTCTGACTGGGCGGCTTCTACCCGTAAGACCGCGGACCGTCAAGCCCGGAGCACCAAATATTGCGCGCCGACCAAGGCTTGGCAGCCATGCGAAAACCGCATGTAATTTTCTTTCGCATTTTTGCAAGAGCGAGGAAGAAAGTGACAAGCCTTCAGGCAAAGTGAATGGGTTTGCGCTGTCGCGCGGCCTTGCT
>NZ_RZPB01000827.1:0-2469 GCF_003998535.1 Mesorhizobium sp. M7A.F.Ca.AU.002.02.1.1
CATGGCGGTCAAAAAATTCCTGCGAAGACGGCGGCCGTGCATGAAAAGATTGCCCCGGTGCCGGCGGGCATAAACCCGCCGGTCAAATTATCTGAGTCGAATTTGAGGCCGTCGCTCAGGCCGACTTGAAGCGCGCCATCAATTCGGCGCGGCCCGGATCGGTCAACGTTGCCGCCGCGCCGAATTCCAGCGGCGTCAACAGGTCGGCTGCCGGATAGAGGATCGGGTTGTCGAGCACCTCCTTGGGCAGCAGCTTGTTGACGCGCGCATCGGTCGACGGCGCACCATTGGCCAAATGCTCCTTCACCGCCACCTGCGGATTCATCAGGTAGTTGAGCAGCGCGTAACCGGCGGGCTTGTTCGGCGCGTCTTTCGGAATGGCATAGAAATCGGTCCAGATCTCGCCGCCTTCCTTGCCCAGCACATAGGCGATCTCGGGAATGTCGCGATGCAGCTGCGCGCCGTCATTCGTCCAGCACATGGTCATCCACGCGTCGCCGGCGCGCATCCCCGGCTGGTAGTCGGAGGAGACCGCGAACAGATGCGGCTTGACCTTCAGCAGCAGCTCCTCCGCCTTGGCCAGTTCGTCCTGCTTGAGCGAATTGAACGAGTAGCCGTAATATTTCAGCGCATTGCCGATCGTGGTCAGCTGGTAGTCATGCACCATGGTGCGGCTGTCGCCTTCCGCCATGGCGGTGTCCCAGAACTCCTTCCAGCTCGTCATCGGCTTGGTCAGCTTCTTGGTGTTGACGGCAAAGCCGGTGGTGCCCCAGTTCTTCGGCACGGCGTAGATCGTCCCATCGATCGTGCCCTCCGAGGTGAAGCGCGGATCCTCTTGCGAGCCGTCGAAATTCGGCAGCTTCGCCATCTCCAGCGGCTCGATGATGCCGAGCTTCTTGTAGGTCGAGATCGTGTAATTGGTCGGCACGAACAGGCTCCAGCCCGAGGCCCCGGCCTGCAGCTTGGCCAGCATCTCCTCATTGGAGCCGAACACGTTGACCTCGACGGCAACGCCGGTGTCCTTCTTGAAGTTCTCGAAGGTCGCCGGGTCGTGATAGTTCGGCCAGGTGGCGATCGACATGCGGTCGCCAAGGCTTTCGGCGGCAAAGGCTGGTGTCGGCATGATGCCGATCTCGCGCGCCATCACCGCCGTGGCAATGCCAAGGCCGGTGAGGCCGAGGAAGTCGCGGCGGCCGATCGAGCCGCGCTTCAAACGCATCAGCTGGTCGACGAAATTCTCAGGGCTTATCGGCAGTCCGTCACGATATGATTTCGACATGTTTATCTACCCTCTGGTTGGCCCCGTTGTTCTTGGTCTCCGCAAACGCCAGCGGCGTTCCGGAGGCAAAGCCGATGGCGACGGGTTCACCCGGCTTGAAGAGGTTGCCGTGACCGATCAGGTGATCGGCTTTGGCCAGCAGCGTTCCGATGCCCTTGACCTCGATCGCGTATTCCGCCGTCGAGCCCAGGAATATCCGGTTGCGGACGATGCCCTTGAATGGGCCGCTTGCCTGGGCGCCGAGACTGAGCGATTCAGGACGCAGGCTGACCGAAACGACCTCGCCCTGCTGCAAAGCGGTCCGTTTGCGCGCCGCAATGACGGTGCCGTCGGCAAGCGCCACCTCCACCAGATCGCCCGAATGCCCGGCGACAGTACCGCTCAAGAGATTGGTCTTGCCGACGAAATCGGCAACAAACAGGTCGGCCGGTTCGTCATAGATCTCGCTCGGCTGCCCGAGCTGGACGATGCGACCGCCATTCATGACGCAGACGAAATCGCTCATCGACAGCGCTTCCTCCTGGTCGTGCGTGACCAGCACGAAGGTGATGCCGATCTCGCGCTGCAGGTTCTGCAGCTCGATCTGCATGTCGGTGCGCAGCTTCTTGTCGAGCGCCGCCAGCGGCTCATCGAGCAAGAGCACCGCCGGCTTGTTGACCAGGGCGCGGGCAAGCGCCACACGCTGCTGCTGGCCGCCCGACAGTTCGTGGATCTTGCGGCGGCCATAGCCGGCGAGCCGCACCATTTCGAGCGCCTCGCCCGCCCTTGAGGCGATCTCGCGCGAAGACAGCCTTGGCCGCGCCTGGCGCAGCCCATAGGCGACATTGTCCTCGACATCGAGATGCGGAAACAGCGCGTATTGCTGGAACACCATGTTGACCGGCCGCCGGTAGGGCGGCGTGCCGGCCATGTCCTGGCCGCGAATGAACACCTGGCCTTCGCTCGGCTGTTCGAAGCCGCCGATCATGCGCAGGCAGGTGGTCTTGCCGCAGCCGGAGGGACCGAGCAGCGCGACAAAGGCGGAGGGCGGGACAGCGAGATCGATGCCGCTGACCGCGGTCACCGCGCCATAGCGCTTGGTGACGCCGCGAAATTCGATGTCGGGCACTGCGGTCAAGGCTGATGGCTCCAGCAACAGGGCAATATCGGAACGCTACCAGAGCCAATGGCGGCTAGTATATACCTCTCAG
>NZ_RZPB01000828.1:0-2469 GCF_003998535.1 Mesorhizobium sp. M7A.F.Ca.AU.002.02.1.1
TACCGCCCTGGGCGCCCTTCGCCTCGGCCTTGTTGGCGACCAGCACGACCGGCTTGCCGGACTTGCGCACGATCTCGGCGAAGGTCCTGTCGTCAGGCAAAAGGCCGGACTTGGCATCGATGGTGAAGAAGATCAGGTCGGCCTCGCGGATAGCGATCTCGGTCTGCGCACGCATGCGGCCGGGCAAGGTCGAGGCACCAGCGTCCTCGAAGCCGGCGGTGTCGATGACATCGAAATGCAGGTCGTAGAGCTTGGCGGCGTGGACGCGACGGTCGCGGGTGACGCCCGGCGTGTCGTCGACAAGCGCCAGCTTTCTTCCCACCAGCCGATTGAAGAGAGTCGATTTGCCGACGTTAGGTCTGCCGATGATGGCGACTTTGAAGGTCACGACGCACTGCCCGACCCGCGGATCAGCTCGGACATCAATGTTGCGCGCTCGCGGGTGTTGCGCGGGGCGCCGTCATCGGCGGCGATCTGGTCGAACAGTTTCAGCGCATCCTGCGTCTTGCCTTCCTTCCAGGCGGAAAGGCCGAGCGCCTCGCGCGCCGTGTGGCGCAGCGTGTTGGTGTCGGATGTCAGCGC
This sequence comes from Mesorhizobium sp. M7A.F.Ca.AU.002.02.1.1, assembly GCF_003998535.1. Classification (NCBI taxonomy): domain Bacteria; kingdom Pseudomonadati; phylum Pseudomonadota; class Alphaproteobacteria; order Hyphomicrobiales; family Phyllobacteriaceae; genus Mesorhizobium; species Mesorhizobium sp. M7A.F.Ca.AU.002.02.1.1. Next base: position 583 of record NZ_RZPB01000828.1, read on the forward strand.
TTCGATACGGCTGGACACGTCGGCGAACGAGCCATGGTCGACGAGCAGCAGCGCTGCCCGCAGCCGCGCCATGTCGCGAATGCTCTGGGGAATGGCCGTGTCGGCGGCGACTTCGTCGAAATCCTTGACGGCGGCGGGAACGTCGCCCTTGTTCGCCTTGACGGTCGCGCCGCGCATGCGTGCGAGCAGCGGATAGGCGCCGTAGCCATCCTTCTCCAACTGATCGAGCGCGGTCAGCGCCTCATCGTTCTTGCCGTCATTGGCAAGCTTCAGCGCCTGCGAGAACGCATCGCCCGAGCGGTTGGCGCGCGTCTCGTCCCAATAGCGATAGCCGACGAAGGCTGCGGTGCCGAGCACCACGAGGATCGCAACGACAATCAGGGCTGGGCCAAAACGGTCCCACAGCGCCTGCGCCTGTTCGCGACGGATCTCGTCGTTGACTTCACGGATAAAACTGTCGTCGGACATCAAATCAAACCATTCCTGCCCGGTCGGGCCTTTGTCAGCCCGCGTTTTAGCGAAATTTTGCCGGCATGGAAGGGGTTCGACCGGAAAATCGCTATTGTCCGGGGCAAACGGATGTTTGCCCCGGACGAGCAGCCGAAGAGGCCCATCGCACCCGCGCCACATTTAGGCGATAGCCGGCTTGCAGACGTTCCCCGAGTTAAGATCAGATTCCTATGCTTCGTCCGTTCCGCGTTGTTGCGTTTTCGCTTGCCGCGCTCGTCACTGCCGGCGTGGCTCTGGCCGACCCGCCCGCGCCACCGGTGCCGGCAAAGCCCAAGCAGGTCGTCATCATCTCGTTCGACAGCGCCCGCGACATTTCGCAGTGGAAGCGCAGTCGAGCACTGGCTGAGCGCACCGGGGCACATTTCACCTATTTTCTGTCCTGCGTCTTCCTGCTGTCGACGGAAACACGCAAGGAATACACCGCACCCGGCAGAAGCGCCGGGAAATCCAATATCGGCTTTGCCGCCTCGAAACAGGAAGTCACCGACCGGCTCGAGCAGATCGGGCTTGCCGCGCATGAGGGCCACGACATCGCCAGCCATGGCTGCGGCCATTTCGACGGCAAGGACTGGAGCAAGGCCGACTGGCTGAAAGAGTTCGGTTCGTTCGAGCACATTCTCGAGAACGCCTATGCCATCAACGGCATTGCGCCCGAGCCTGAGGGCTGGCGCGATTTCGCACGGCATGCGGTTGTCGGTTTTCGCGCGCCGTATCTGTCGACGGGCAAGGCGCTCTATGAAGCGCTGCCGGCCGCCGGCTATCAATTCGACGCCAGCGGCGTCTCGCAGGGCCCCGCCCGACCGACGGCCAGCAACGGCGTCATGCACTTTTCGCTGCCGCAGATTCCAGAAGGACCGAAGTCACGGCCGGTGATCGCCATGGACTACAATCTCTATGTCAGGCATTCCGGCGGCTTCGAACGGCCAAGCCAAGCGGGCGAGTTCGCCAACCGGACCTATGATGCCTTCCGCGCCGCCTTCGACAAGCAGTATGCCGGCAAGCGCATTCCGCTGGAGCTCGGCTTCCACTTCGCGCTGATGAATGACGGCGCCTACTGGAACGCGCTGGAGCGCTTTGCCGGCGAGGTCTGCGTCAAGGCCGATGTCGAATGCATCAGTTTTCGCGATTATGTTTCGCGCCAGGATGCCGGCCAGAGGCAGGTCTCGGTCGGCGGCTGAGCCGCCAACCCGGTTCGTTTCCAACCTCGATCTTTAGGCCGGATCCTCAGCGCCCTGCCTTGCCAGATAGCGCTGGTCGATATCGGGCAGCGGCTCGCCTTGCAGCGTCGCCTCGAAGGCGCGCAGGCGCTTGTGGACCGATTGCAGCTCGACGATGGTCGACCAGGAGGTGAGCAGAAACTGCAGTGAACCGGTCACC
>NZ_RZPB01000829.1:0-2468 GCF_003998535.1 Mesorhizobium sp. M7A.F.Ca.AU.002.02.1.1
GACCGGGATGTCCGACCTGATCCGTAGGGCACTCGGCGAAACCATCCGCATCGAAACGGTGCTGGCGGGAGGCTTGTGGAAAACCCATGCCGACCCGAGCCAGATCGAGAACGCCGTTCTCAACCTGGCCGTCAACGCCCGCGACGCCATGGGCGATGACGGCAAGCTGACCATCGAGACCGCCAACAGCCATCTCGACGACAGCTACGCCGCCGCCCATGCAGAAGTCGCGGCCGGCCAGTATGTGATGATCGCCGTCAGCGATACCGGTTCGGGCATGACCCCCGATGTCATGGCCAAGGCCTTCGAACCCTTCTTCACCACCAAGCCGGTCAACAAGGGCACCGGCCTTGGATTGAGCCAGGTGTTCGGCTTCGTCAAACAGTCGGGCGGCCACGTCAACATCTATTCCGAGCCCGGCGAAGGCACGACAATCAAGATCTACTTGCCGCGGTATTTCGGCGCCGAAGAGCCGGCCGTGCCCACCGGGCGCGGCGACAACTCCGCCGCACCGGTCGCCGAAACGATCCTTGTCGTCGAGGATGATGCCCGCGTGCGGGTCTCCACCACCGAGGCCATACGCGAACTCGGATACACCGTCATTGATGCCGCGAGTGGCGAGGAAGCGTTGCAGAAACTGGCGGAAAACCCGAAGGTCGCCCTGCTGTTCACCGACATCGTCATGCCCGTCATGAACGGCCGCAAGCTGGCGGAAGAGGCCGTTGCCCGCATGCCGCTGCTGAAGGTGATCTTCACCACCGGCTTCACCAGGAACGCCGTGGTCCACAACGGCGTGCTCGACCACGACGTGCATTTCCTCGCCAAGCCCTTCACCATCGAGCAACTGGCAGCGAAACTGCGTGACGTGCTTGGCACGACGCAGGTCGCAGCGGACTGATCACAATCGCTTCAGCCTGACGCAGCCGCGCGTCTCCAAAGGCCGGGATAGTCGACAACGAAGCCGTGCGGCGAGACGTTGAGGGTCTCGTCATAGCCGAACACCGGCGCGGCATAGGCATAGCGAACCGTGTCGAGACGCCGATAGGTCTGATCGAGGCGCACCAGGCTCAGTTCAGGGAAAGTCAGGTAGGCGGCCGGGGCAGGCGACGCTTCGCCGATCCCGAGGCCATACCGGCGGATCGCCAGCAGGTTCGATGCCGGTGTGAAGCCAAGATCGACGTCGACAAGACCGTCGACACCCTGCTGGACTTCGCCGTTCAGCGTCCACTGGCCGTTGAAATCGCGTTCGATCGCATAGTGCAGCTGGCGCGTGCCGAGAAAGCCTTCGACAAGCGCCGCCCGCGTGTGCCAGCCGGCATCGCAATTCACCCCGTAGGCGAGGCAGCACGGCTTGCCGTCCTGGATGAAGATGGCTTGTCCCTTGAGGCTGTGCCCGCCATCGGTCTGCGCAAGCAGACAGGCATCATGCCCCTCCACGTCCAGCCGATGCCAGAGGATCGAAGCCGTCATTGCTGTCATCGTCACCTCCTTCGAGTTCAAAACGATGATGTGTTCCTTCGCCCGCCAGGCCAATTGTGTTTCACCGCAGCGCACTCCAGCTGACATGCCCTGACAGAATCCGGCTCCCTGCCGGCAGAGGAAAATTGTTGCCTTGACATTCGCGGCTTCACGCCCGACTTCCTAGCGCATGACCCCGAAATCGAAGTCGATTTCGGAAAGGATCATGCGCAGAATCTAAAGTGCTACAGCGTCCTTTGCGCGTCCAAGAGGACGCGCGGCGCTGTAGTGTCGAGGAGACCAACTATGCCAGAGCCCCGACGATCGACGATCGATGCCGGAGAAGTGGAACGCTTTTCCGCCCTTGCCGCCGAATGGTGGAACCCGAACGGCAAGTTCCGTCCCCTGCACAAATTCAATCCGGTCCGGCTGGCCTATATCCGCGACCAGATAGCGACGCGCTTCGGCCGTGACCCACGCGCTGCAAGGCCTTTCGAGGGACTGCGCATCCTCGACATCGGTTGCGGCGGCGGACTTTTGTGCGAGCCGATGGCGCGGCTTGGCGCCGAGGTTGTGGGCGCGGATGCCTCCGAAACCAACATCGAAGTGGCCAAGCTGCACGCCGCCGAAGGCAATGTCAGCGTCGACTATCGCGCCACGACGGCCGAGGACCTTGCCGACGCCGGCGAGAAATTCGACGTCATCCTCAACATGGAAGTGGTCGAGCATGTCGCCGACATCGACCTGTTCGTCGCCAAATGCGGCGAGATGGTGCGGCCCGGCGGCATCATGTTCGTGGCCACCATCAACCGCACGCTGAAGGCGCTGGGCTTAGCCATCATCGGCGCCGAATATGTGCTGCGCTGGCTGCCGCGCGGCACCCACCAGTTCGGCAAGCTGGTGCGCCCGGAAGAGCTCGAAAAGGCGCTTGGCGGCGCCGGCCTGACCATCATCGACCGCACCGGCGTCACCTACAATCCGCTGGCCGACCGCTGGGCGCGGTCGAAGGA
>NZ_RZPB01000082.1:0-13494 GCF_003998535.1 Mesorhizobium sp. M7A.F.Ca.AU.002.02.1.1
GAGCGGGTGGACGATAACGCCTTGATGTCTCCCGCGTCGCAAAGAGTGTAAAATTAGTCGGAACGCCCAGTTCTTCCGCGAGTTACCATGTCTTGAACGTGTAGGAGGACGAGATGAAGAAGTTGATTCTGGCTTCCCTGTTGGCATTGGCCGCGACAGCGGCGATCACTGCGCCGACGCGAGCGGCAAGCGTGACCATCCAGTCCGACGACGATCGATATTTGCCGGACGACGATTCCGACAGTGGGATCGTTATTCGCCGTCACCACCGGGATCGCTATTACGACAATCAGTATGATGGCGACCGGAACGTTCAGTATGACGATGGCGAATACCGGTACGGCGAATATCGCCGCCACCACAGGCATCATCGCTGCCATATCGAACTGGTCAAGCACTGGCGCCACCACCACAGGGTGATCGAAGAGGTTCGCGTCTGCGGCTGATCCCGATCCGTACCAACCAGCCGGCGAAAGCCGGCCGGTTGGTCGCGTATTGGGGGGCGAGAGATGCCGCCATGGACCAGTTGGAAACGCCTTGCAGACGACTGACGCGCGGCGCGGTTCGCGCAGCTGGATTACCTGGCTGATCTTGTCGCGATTGCGCTTGGCCCGGTAACTCACTCTCCACCATCCTCGTCAAGCCGCAGATCACCGGCGCGCTTCCCAGGGCATGGCAATCGGCTAGCCGATCCCACCATGGACCGGTCGTTGCCCGACCCGTGTTCGGGTTGGGCTTGCTCTTCGCATTTGGTGCCTCTGGACACAGCCGTGGAAGGCTGAAAAATGTGGAGCGCAACTCGGCTTTTGGAGTTGAACCGGAACACCAGGAGGATGGCGCTGAAATTGGAAGATATTGCCGGCCATCCGGCGTTGCATCGCTACGTTCAGGAACAGTCCCTGGCGCTGATCCGAATCTATGAGGAGAGCCCTCGCCTGGCTTCCATTTTCGCCACGCAGCAGCGTTGGCTAATGGGTCATGTCGGCCTCGCCATGCATTTCAGGCGCGATCCGCACGACCGCCGCAAGGAACTGACGGTATCGCGGTTCATCGAGTTCGTGCACCAGCATGCGGTCGCCAGCCGCAACACGGCGGACGCTTTCATCAAGGAGATGCTGCACTACCACATCGCCGAGTATGTGTCGGGTGGCGACGGCCGTACGCACCCTTTGCAGCCGACGGCGGCAACCGTGCAGACCTTTACCGGCTGGGTCCTTGCCCATCTGCGGACGCTGGATCGCCTCGACGGCGCTGACCGCTTGGCCAGGTTCCTCGAACACCCCGAGATGGTTGCCGGGCTGCAGCCTCTGGTGGCGGACGGCCTGCTTGCCTCCAAGCCGGTGCGCGAACCCAACCAGACCTTTTCGCTGTTCATCTGGCTCAACAATGGCGGCATCGTCATGGACTGGCTGATGTCGGGCATCGACCCCGATCACGCCGGCCTGGACCAGATTCCGACCAGCGTGGTTTCGATCGGAGATTTCGCCAAATGGCTCAAGCTCTCGCGGACCCATCTGGCCCGCAAGCTGCGCGCTGCCGAGAATCTCGGCAGCATCGGCTGGCTCGGCCAGCGCGGCCATTCGGTGATGTGGGTGTCGAATACATTCTACCAGGAATACATGACAGTCCAGGCGGCCAAACTGGCCATCGTCGACACCGCTTTCAATGCCTGTTTTCCGCCGGCTGGAAGCTGATCGGTGCGGCATCCCCGTAACGGGGATGCCTTTCAATGCGGGCGATCAAAATCCCGAAGTTCTCAGTCGATGTCGAACGACACGCCCTGGGCGAGCGGCAGCGCCTTGGAATAGTTCACCGTGTTGGTGGCGCGCCGCATATAGGCCTTCCATGCGTCGGAGCCGCTCTCGCGGCCGCCGCCGGTTTCCTTTTCGCCGCCAAAGGCACCGCCGATCTCGGCGCCCGACGTACCGATGTTGACATTGGCAATGCCGCAATCCGATCCGTCGACACCCAGGAAACGCTCGGATTCCTGCAGGTCGCGGGTGAAGATCGACGACGACAGGCCTGCGCCCACGGCATTGTGCTCGTCGAGCACGGCGTCGAAATCCGAATATTTCATCACATAGAGGATCGGCGCGAAGGTCTCTTCCGTGACAGGGGCCACCTGCTTGGGCATCTCGACCAGCGCCGGGTGCACGTAATAGGCATCCGGGTGCCCGTTCTCGACCCGCGTGCCGCCGGTCACCTTGCCGCCATGGGCGGCGGCTTCCTTCAGCGCCTTCTGCATGGCCTCGTATGCCGCCTTGTCGATCAGTGGCCCGACCAGCGAGGAGGTCTCCAGCGGATTGCCGACAGACACACTCTCGTAAGCCTTCTTGAGGCGCGGAACCAGGGCGTCGTAGACGCTGTCATGCACGAACAGGCGCCGCAGCGTCGTGCAGCGCTGGCCGGCCGTGCCCATCGCTCCAAAGGCAATCGCGCGCAGCGCCATGTCGAGATCGGCGCTCGGGCAGACGATGCCGGCATTGTTGCCACCGAGTTCGAGCACTGCGCGGGCAAAGCGCTTGGCCAGCCGCGGGCCGACGTCGCGGCCCATGCGGGTCGAGCCGGTCGCCGAAACCAACGGCACTTTGGGGTGATCGACCAGGATCTCGCCGACGGCGCGGTCGCCGATCAGCACCGGCGCCAGGCCATCAGGTGCGTCCGCGCCGAAGCGCTTGACCGCACGCTTGAAGATGGCCTCGCAGGCAAGTGCGGTCAGCGGCGTCTTTTCCGACGGCTTCCACACCACCGCGTCGCCGCAGACCAGCGCCAGGGCGGCATTCCAGGACCACACCGCGACCGGGAAATTGAAGGCGGAAATGACGCCGACGACGCCGAGCGGATGCCAGGTTTCCATCATCCGATGGCCCGGGCGCTCGGTGGCGATGGTCAGGCCGTACAATTGCCGGGAGAGGCCTACGGCGAAATCGCAGATGTCGATCATCTCCTGCACTTCGCCGAGCCCCTCGGACGGGATCTTGCCGACCTCGATCGACACCAGCCGGCCAAGCTCGGCCTTGTGCGCGCGCAGTTCCTCGCCGAGCAGCCGCACCAGTTCGCCACGCCGCGGGCCCGGCACCATGCGCCAGGCCTGGAAGGCCTTGTGCGCGGCATCGATCACCTTGGCCGCGTCAGCCGGCGAGATCGTCTTCAGCGCCGCGATCTGCTCGCCCGTCACCGGGCTGCGCACGATCAGGTCGCCGCCGACGAGCGCTTCCTTGGCCACGCCCAGTTTCGCCAGCAGTTCGGTCGTTTCCTTGCCTATCGTCATTCTTGTCCCTTTCAGATCCCGTCGCCATCATATGGCGCTGGGTTAAGCCTTCGCCGTGTCGCCCGTGTGCCGAAAGGCACTTCAGGCGCAGTCATGGCGTGGCATTACTCGTTTCAGGGGAAAATCGCCACCCCGGCATGGTCCAAGCCCAAACTACACGATTGAGCCAGATGGGGAGGTGACGCTCAGTTTGCCTTTTTCGCCGGCGGGCGCACCGCACCGTCCTTGATCAACCGGTCGATATGCATGCGGATATGGGCAGCCTCTGCCGCCGTGTTCGCAAGCGCTATGGCGCGGTCGAAGGCGACGCGCGCCTCGTCGCCCCGGTCGAGCTGCATCAAGAGGCCCCCCTTGAGCCCGAAAAAGTGGAAATAGCCGGAAAGCCGTTCTTCCAGCGGCTCGATCATGGCCAGCGCCTCCCCCGGTCCACGCACCTTCGAGACCGCGACGGCCCGGTTGAGCGTGACCACCGGCGACGGCTGCATCTGCTCCAGCAAGCGGTAGAGCAGGTCGATCTCGTTCCAGTCCGTATCCTCGGCCTTTTCGGCCCGCGCATGCAGCGCGGCAATCGCCGCCTGCACCTGGTAAGGGCCGGGCTTGCGATGGCGCAGCGCCTTGTCGACCAGTGCCAGCCCCTCATCGATCATCTTGCGGCTCCACAGGCTGCGATCCTGGTCTTCGAGCAGCACGATCTCGCCGCTCTCGTCGAAACGGGCCGGTGCGCGCGCATGCTGCAGAAGCAACAGCGCCGTCAGCCCCATGATCTCCGGCTCCGTCTGGAACAGCCGCAGCAACAGCCGTGCCAGCCGGATCGCCTCCTCGCACAGCGGCGCGCGGGCCGGCGCCTCGCCGCTGTTGGTCGAATAGCCCTCGTTGAAGACCAGGTAGACCATGGCGGCGACGGCGGCGAGCCGTTCCGAGCGCTCGACCGCGCCAGGCGTCTCGAACGGCACGCCGGCGTCCGCAATGCGCGCCTTGGCGCGAGTGATGCGCTGCTCCATGGCGCTTTCGCCAACCAGGAAGGCGCGCGCGATCTGCTTGACGGTGAGACCGGAGACGATGCGCAGCGCCACCGCGATCTGCTGCGTTGCCGGCAGATCGGGATGGCAGCAGATGAACAGCAGCCGCAATATGTCGTCGCGGTAGTGCGCCCCGTCCAGCCGCTCGGCGATATCGCTCTCGGCGTCTTCCAGATCGGAAACCTGGTCTTCATCCGGCATCGGCGCCTGCTTGGCGCGCTTGCGCACCGCATCGATGCCGCTGTTGCGGCCGACGAAGATCAGCCAGGCCGCCGGGTCGCGCGGCGGCCCGTTCTGCGGCCAGTTCTTCAACGCCCTGAGGCACGCGTCCTGGAAAGCTTCCTCCGCCGTATCGAGATCGCGGAAATAACGCAGCAGCGCGCCCATCGCCTGCGGGCGGGCGGCGCTGATCGCGGAGCTGATCCAGGCCATTTCGGTCATGCGGAAACCGTTGTTGGGTTGAAGACCGAAACCGGCCGGATTTCATAGGAGCCGCCGCTCGGGTTGACCTCGGAAAGTTCGCGGGCGAACTCCACCGCCTCGTCGAGATCGGCGCATTCGAGCGTGTAGAAGCCGAGAAACTGTTCCTTGGTCTCGGCGAACGGCCCGTCGATGACGACCGATTCGCCTTTGACCTTCCTCAACGTCGTCGCGGCCGTGGTCGGCAGAAGCCGTGCCACCGGGCCGAGCCGACCAGCCTTGGCGTACTTGTCCTGAACGTCGAGGAGATTGGCCATGACCTCGTCGTCCTGTGCCTTGCTCCAGGAGCAGACGACATCTTCGGAGGCATAGCAGAGGATTGCGTAGAGCATGGCTGGTCCTTTTCTCTGTCAAAGGACGAAACAGTAAGACCGATCCCGACATGACGTCGATAAAAAAATCCAGATGTGACGGATTTGGCCACCGTCGGCCGCGTCGGTCAGCTTTCTCCCAGTTTCAGCCATCGCAGCACGAGAGCTTCCTCGTCATCGAGACCGGCAATCGCCCGTTTGCGCTTGTTGGCCTGCGCCATTTCATCCAGCAACCGTCCCTCGGACCACGCTTCGAAGACCCGCGGATGGATATAGCATTTGCGGCAGACGGCACGCGTATTGCCCAGCCGTTCGGCAACCTTGTCGATGACGCTGTTCATCGCCCTGTTTCGCTGCGCCTGGCTTTGCGGCAGTTCCGTTTGCGCAAACAGCGACGCGGCGTGAATGGTGCCGCCCCAGGTGCGGAAATGCTTCGAACTGAAGGCGTCACCGACCGCCTCACGGATATAGCGGTTGACGTCCTCGGAGCGGACCGGCCGCCTGTCGCCGTCCTCATCGAGATACTGGAACAGCTTCTGGCCTGGCAGGTCCTGCGCGCCACGCACAATCCTGGCGATACGGCGGTCGGCCAGCTTCAGCTTCCACTCCTTGCCCGACTTGCCCTTGAAGGCAAAGCGCAGGCTTGAACCGACAATATCGACATGCCGGTCGCGCAACGTGGTCAGCCCGAAACTCTTGTTGTCGCGGGCGTAGGCGGCATTGCCGACGCGGATCATCGTGTTGTCGAGCAGCCAGACGACCGCGGCGACGACACGCTCGAACGGCAAGCCACGACGGCGCAGATCGCTATCGACCCTGTGCCGCAGGTCCGGCAGGCTCTCGGCGAAAGCGACAAGGCTCGAATATTTGGCACCATCGCGCTCTTCGGCCCATTGCGGATGATAACGATATTGCTTGCGTCCCCGCTGGTCCCTGCCGGTTGCCTGGATATGGCCGTCCGCGTCGGGCGAAATCCACACATCCGTCCAGGCCGGCGGAATGACGATCGCCTCGATGCGGGCTTTGGTGGCGTCCGAAACCGTCCGTCCGTCCGGTCCCTTGTAGGAAAACCCCTTGCCTGTCTTCAGCCGCCGGATACCAGGCTCGGCATCGCTGACATAACTAAGCGACGCATGATCGGCCGAGCTTTGTGCCCCGTTTTTGAACACGCCATCTGGCGATACAGCGTCCTCGCCAGCCGGTCGGCCGGGCGACATTCCGGATTTCTGCAACATGTCGGCTCCACGCGAATTCCGTAGATAAGCCACTGGCCGACCGCTGGTTCCACGCGCCGTCCGAAAACGGTGTCGAGCCTGCCTTCAGGCTTTCTCGAGCACAACCGGAATGACGTCGACAGCCTGCTCGCCGACCTGTCCCCCCGTGGTCTTGAGCACGCCGACGATCGGCGCCACGTCCGAATAGTCGCGGCCGTAGCCGACGGTGATATGGTCGTTGCTGGCCCGCATGCCGTTGGTCGGATCGAATTCCTGCCAGCCTGCGTCGCGCCCGCACCAGACCTTGACCCAGGCATGCATGGCATCGGCGCCTTCCAGCCGGGGCTTGCCCTTCGGCGGGATGGTGCGCAGGAAGCCGCTGACATAGCCAGCGGGAATGCCGAGCCCGCGCAGGCCGGCGATCATGATATGCGAAAAGTCCTGGCAGACACCGCGCTTCAGCCTGAAGGCATCGCTGGCCCGGGTCCGCACCGTCGTCGCCTCGCCGTCATAGGTGAAATCACGATGAATGCGATGGCACAGGTTCATGGCCGTGCTGGCGGCGGAACCGGCGATGCTGCTGCGTGCGTAGGCAGTGATCGCATCGTCGATGCCGGCATGGGTGCTGGCCGTCAGGAAATGGTGCGGTGCATCAGGTGCCAGAGACCGCACCGCGGCGAGCTCCTGCCTGAGCCGGGCGATATCGGGCGACACGTCGAGCCCGGGCTCGGGCCGAGACACCGACACGCGGGCGCTCATCCTGATGTCGAGCGCATCATGCGCGTCGCGAAAGGCGATCGAGGTGACGTTGTTGCCGAAGAAATCGGAAAAGTCGGAACGCTCGTTGGGCGCCGGCGCAAAGGACAGTGATGCGGCGATGACGCGCTGCACGCCTGATATCGTCGACGGCAGCACGCGCACCTGATGACGACCGCCGCCGGCAGCGGAAGCGTAATCATAGTGGAGATGAAGCCTGATATCGTAGAGCATGATTTATCCGAAATAGGCTTTGGCGAGGCTGTTGTAGAGGCCGCCGATTTCGTGGGCGAGCTCGTCCAGCGCCTTTGCCGTCATATCCGAAGGCTCCTTGATGGCGATCTGGGTGTTGAGCTGCAGGATTTCCTTCGCCGCCGGCGACATTTGCCCCTCCCCGCCGAGCGACGGCAACAGGCCGATTTCGGCCTTCAGCCTTTCGAGCTGGAACAGGATGGAGCGCGGGTTAAGCGGATCGAGCGCCAGCAGGTCGATCACCGTGCGCCGGCCGGCCTGCACCGGATATTGGCGGCGATGGGTCATCACGCTGTCGCCGATCTCCAGCATCATGTCGAGCGCGCCGTCCGGCGCCTTGGCGCTGGTCAGCCGCGACAGCGTGCGGGAGATCTGGATGCCGCGCTCCAGCCGGCGGCCGATCTCGAGGAAGCGCCAACCGGCGAAGCGGTACATGTTCTCGTGCAGCAGGCCGGAAAAGCCGGCGAGCTTACGCAGGATGACTGTCATCGCCCGGGTCGCGTCGTCGCCGGGCGCGACCGTCGTTGCGAACTGATGGATGGTTTTCGACAGGTCCTTCAGCGCCAGCCAGCCGTCGGGCGAGAAGCGGTCGCGAATCTGCCCGGCGCTGTAGACCGCGCTATCCAGCGTGCCGATCAGCCCTGACGGGATCGCCGTCTCGACGTCGATGCCGAAAGGTTCGAGATAATCCCTGATGTCGGCGAGCAGCGGCATGTCCGGGTCGGACGTTTCGGCGAGCCGCACATGGTAGGCGCGCAGGATGCGCACCGTGTCTTCCGAGCGCTCGATGTAGCGGCCGAGCCAGGTCAGGTTCTCCGCCGCGCGACTGGGCAGGCTGCCGGGCCTGGTGCGGCTGAAACTGTCGCCTTCCTGCGGCAGCAGCGTCTCGCGCTCCACCGGTTTGTCGCTGACAACCCAGACATCCGCCGCCTGGCCGCCACGCTGCATGGCGATCGCCGTCGGGTCGAGCGACAGGCCGATGCGGGCAAAACCGCCCGGCATCACCGTCCAGCCCTCCGGCGTTCGCGCCAGGTAGACGCGCAGGCTCGCTGGCCGCGGCTCCAGCCACCCGCCGACATAGACGGGCGTCGTCGAAAGCGTCACCGCTTCCTGGCCGACAAAATCGCCGCCATCGCGTTCGATGCGCGCCACCAGCTCCGCCCGCTCTCCGGCCGACAGCGCCGAACCGAGCTTCGTTGAATCGTCATCCTCGAAGGCAAGTCTCGTCGATAGCGCCGGGCCGATCACCATGCGATCGATGTTGGCCAGCACATGCGCGCGTTCGGTTGCTTGCCCGCACCACCATGTCGCGACGCTTGGCAGCAGCAATTCCTCGCCCCGCAAGGCCCGTGAAATCTTGGGCAGGAAGGCGAGCAGCGCACGCGTCTCCATCAGGCCGGAGCCAAGCGCATTGACGGTAGCAACCGCGCCCTGGCGGATCGCCTCGACCAGGCCCGGCGTGCCGATCTGCGAATCCGGGCGCAGTTCGAGCGGATCGGCGAAGGCGGCATCGAGCCGCCGCCACAACACGCTGATCGGCATCAGGCCGGAAACCGTGCGTACCATGAGCCGGCCGCCTGAAACGGTCAAATCCTCGCCTTCGAGCAGCATGATGCCAAGATAGCGGGCGATGTAGGCGTGTTCGTAATAGGTTTCGTTGAGCGGCCCCGGCGTGAGGATGGCGACGCGGCCGTCGGTCTCCTTGGCCATGCCGATCAGCGCGTCGCGAAAACGGCGGAAAAAGCCGGCAAGGCGGTGCACATGCATCTCGCCATAGATGTCGGACAGCGCGCGTGTGGTGGCGACGCGGTTTTCCAGTGCGAAGCCGGCGCCGGACGGCGCCTGCGTGCGATCGCCAAGCACCCACCACTGGCCGTCAGGTCCACGGCCGAGCTCGAAGGCGCAGAAATGCAGGAAGTGGCCGCCGGCCGGCTTGGTGCCGAGGACAGGCCGCAAATATTCGGGGCTGGCGGCGATCAATCCCGCCGGCAGGATGCCTTTTTCGACCAGCCGGTTCGGCCCGTATATATCGGCGATGGTTTCCTCGAACAGTTCGGCGCGCTGCACGAGGCCGGCGCTGATCGCCGCCCACTCGCTCTCTTCGATGAGAACCGGGACATGCGCCAGCGGCCATTCGCGTTCATTGGCGCCGGCCTTGTCATAGACGCGGTAATAAACGCCGGCATCGCGCAGATACTGGTCGGCGCGGGCAAAGCGCTGGCCGAGCTTTTCAGCACCGAGTTCCTCGAGCGCCTCGACAAAATGCTTCCAGGCCGGGCGAGGATTGCCCGATGCATCGACCATCTCGTCGACGACGCCGTCTATGGGCTGGTAGTGCTCCAGCAGGCTGTGGGTCTGCGGCTTGCCGCGTCCCCTCTTGTGATTCCCCTTTGCCATTGCTGATCAGAGTCTTGCCGGCCGCCGAAGGTCAAGGGTCATCGGGAAATCTTCCGCCGGTTGTTCTTCACGGATCACATAGGCGGATGGCGTATGGCCACGCGGTTCGAAGCGGGCGAGCCGCCGAGCTTCCGCCTCGTTGCCATTGACCGGAAAGGTGTCGTAATTGCGCCCGCCGGGATGGGCGACGTGGTAGACGCAGCCGCCGACCGCACGGCCCGACCATCGGTCATAGATGTCGAAGACCAGCGGCGTGTTGACGGGCAGCGCCGGATGCAGGCCCGATGCCGGCTGCCAGGCCTTGAAGCGCACGCCTGCCACCGCCACTTCGCGATTCTCAGTGACCTTCATCGGCACGATGCGGCCGTTGCAGACGACTGCGTGGCGCTCCGGGTTCAGCCCTTCGGTCTTGACCTGCAGCCGTTCGACCGAGGAATCGACGAAGCGCACGGTGCCGCCGATCGCGCCTTGCTCGCCCATCACATGCCACGGCTCCAGCGCCTGGCGCAGTTCCAGCTTGATGCCGGCATGCTGAACCTCGCCGCAGAACGGGAAGCGGAATTCGAGCTGGGCGTCGAACCATTCGGGACGGAACTCAAAACCGTTGAGCTTGAGGTCGTCGAGCACGTCGAGGAAATCGGCCCAGACATGATGCGGCAGCATGAAGCGGTCATGCAGCGATGTGCCCCAACGCACGAAACGGCCGTCGAGCGGGCTCTTCCAGGCACGGGCAATGATGGCGCGGACCAAAAGTTGCTGCGCGAGGCTCATGCGCGCATTGGGCGGCATCTCGAAGCCGCGGAATTCGACCAGCCCCAGCCGGCCGGTCGGTCCGTCGGGCGAGAACAGCTTGTCGATGCAGATTTCCGAACGATGCGTATTCCCGGTGACGTCGGTCAACAAATTGCGGAACAGCCGGTCGACCAGCCATGGCAAGGGTGCGTTGCCCTGGTCTGGATGCGGCACCTGCGCCATAGCGATCTCAAGCTCGTAGAGCGAGTCGTGACGCGCTTCGTCGAAGCGTGGCGCCTGGCTGGTCGGCCCGATGAACAGGCCGGAGAACAGGTAGGACAGCGACGGATGGCGCTGCCATTGCAGCACCAGGCTCTTCAGCAGGTCCGGCCTTCGCAGGAACGGGCTGTCATTGGGTGTCGCACCGCCGACCACGACATGGTTGCCGCCGCCGGTGCCGGTGTGGCGGCCATCGATCATGAACTTGTCTGCGCCAAGCCGTGTCTGCCGCGCCTCCTCGTAGATCGCCGTCGTCGTCGCCACGCAATCCTGCCAGTTGGATGCAGGATGGATGTTGACCTCGATGACGCCTGGGTCAGGCGCGACGCGGATGACGTTGAGGCGCGGATCGTGCGGCGGGCCATAGCCTTCGATGTGCACGGGAAGGCCTATCGCCTTCGCCGCGTTCTCGGCCGCCGCGACCAGTTCGAGATAGTCTTCCAGCGCCTCGACCGGCGGCATGAACACGCAAAGCCGCCCATCACGCGGTTCGACCGAAAGTGCGGTGCGCACCGCGCCGCCGATCTCGGTGATCTCCTGCTCGACCCGCTCCTGCTGGCCGGTCGCAGCGGTGAACGATGCCGCCTGCTGGCGGCGCGCCATCTCGTCGGCGCCTTCCAGTTCGGCTGGAGCCGGTCCGGCCAGTATGGCTTCACGCGCGGGCAGCGGGCCGCGTGGCAGTGACGGATCGACCGGCACGATATAAGGGAATTGCTCCGGCGGCACATAGGGCAACGTGCCGAGCGGCAGCCGGTAGCCGACCGGTGAATCGCCTGGCACCAGGAACAGCCGGCCACGCCGCGTCTTCCATTTTTCCGAACGCCAGCGCGGATCCGATGCCTGGCTGTTCCAGCGCTGGACGGGGAGCACATAGCCGGACGGTTTGGTCAGCCCGCGTTCGAACACTTTCGCCATGCGGCTGCGTTCTTCCGGATCCTCCAGCCTAGAGTTGGACGGATCGACATTGTCGGGCAGCTTGCCTTCCTTGAGCAGCCATTCGGCCGGATCCTCATAGGCTTCGCTGACCATGGCTTTGTCGATGCCGAGTTCGCCGGCAATCGCGGTGAGCAGGCTTTCGGCCTGCTTCGGGCCGATGTCGGCCTCGCTCTTTTCGCGTGCGATCAGCGACGGATCGCTCCACACCGGCTGGCCGTCGGCACGCCAGTAGAGCGAAAAGGTCCAGCGCGGCAGGCTTTCGCCCGGATACCATTTGCCCTGGCCGTAATGGAGAAAGCCGCCCAGCGCAAAGCGCTCGCGCAGTTTACGGATCAGTTCGTCGGCCTTTTCGCGCTTGGTGGGACCGACGGCGGCGGTGTTCCATTCGGCCGACTCGAAATCGTCGATCGACACGAAAGTCGGCTCGCCGCCCATGGTGAGCCGCACGTCGCCGGCGGCAAGTGCTTTATCGACCTTGTTGCCCAGAGCGTCGAGCGCCTGCCAGCTTTCGTCCGAAAATGGCTTGGTGATGCGCGGATGTTCGGCGATGCGGTCGACCCGCATCTCGAAGCCGAATTCGACATTGGCGAAGCTCGCCATGCCGGAAATCGGGGCCGCGTTGCGGAAATGCGGCGTGGCGGCCAGCGGCACATGGCTCTCGCCGGTGAGCAGGCCCGAGGTCGGATCGAAGCCGATCCAGCCGGCGCCGGGAAGATAGACCTCGCACCACGCATGCAGATCGGTGAAGTCGACGGCGGTTCCGGCTGGACCGTCCAGCGCCACCAGATCGGGCTTCAACTGGACCAGATAGCCGGAAACGAAGCGCGCCGCGATGCCGAGATTGCGCAGGATCTGCACCAGCAGCCAGCTCGAATCCCGGCACGATCCCTTTTTCGCGGCCAAGGTCTCTTCCGGCGAGAACACACCGGTTTCCATGCGCACGATATAGGCGATCTCGCGCTGCAGCCGCGCGTTGAGATCGACCAGGAAATTGACGGTGTTGGCAGCGCTGCGATCGATGGTCTTCAGCAGCGCCGACAGCAGCGGTCCCGCCGGCTCCGGAGTGCGATAGATGGCGAGATCGTCGCGTATCTCTTCCGGATACTCGAACGGAAACGCCTCGGCCGACGGCTCGACGAAGAAATCGAACGGATTGTAGACCGTCATGTCGGCGACGAGGTCAACCTCGATCTTCAACTCCGTCACCGGCTCCGGAAAGACGAAGCGGGCGAGGAAATTGCCGTAAGGATCCTGCTGCAGATTGACGAAGTGGTTCGCCGGCTCGACCTTGAGCGAATGGCTCAGCACCTTGGTACGGGAATGCGGCGCCGGCTGCAGCCGGATGATCTGGGGCCCGAGAACCACCGGCCGGTCGTATTTGTAATGGGTCAGGTGGTAGACGGCTGCCAGAATTGCCATGGGGCCCCGGAATTCAGCGTTTCAAACGATTTCGCTGAACCCTGACACATCTGGCGGCCATTCTCCAAGCAGAGATGTTGCGGTGCACCTAATTTAAGCAACGGTTACCGGCTCAGAAAAATGCCTGCAACCCCGTCTGCGCCCTTCCCAGGATCAGCGCATGCACGTCATGCGTGCCTTCATAGGTGTTGACCGTCTCCAGGTTCTGCGCGTGGCGCATGACGTGGTAGCCGATCTGGATGCCGTTGCCGCCATGCATGTCGCGGGCCTGGCGGGCGATGTCCAGCGCCTTGCCGCAATTGTTGCGCTTGACGATCGAGATCATTTCCGGCGCCATCTTACCTTCATCCAGCAGCCGCCCGACGCGCAAGGACGCCTGCAATCCCAACGCAATTTCGGTCTGCATGTCGGCAAGCTTCTTCTGGTAG
>NZ_RZPB01000830.1:0-2465 GCF_003998535.1 Mesorhizobium sp. M7A.F.Ca.AU.002.02.1.1
GCTCAAGGTTCGCCTCGACGGCGGCGGTACGGTCGACAATGTAAACCACCGCGTCGACCGTACCGCCGCCGTCGAGGCGAACCTTGAGCAGACGCTCCAGATAGACATTGGTGACCAGCTCGCGCTCGCGCAGATAGGCCATAACCTCGTCGCGCAAGTCGCCGGGGACGCGGAATGCGAGGCCGACGCAGGACCCGCCACGATCGAGGCCGAGCACCAGCCCCGGCCGCTCGCGCGTGCCGCGATGCACGAAGGAATAGACGCAGAGCGAGCGCCGGTAGCCATGCAGGCGGGCACGCTGTGTTTCGACATGCGCGAATCCCGGCCGCCAGATCAGCGAGCCATAGCCAAACACCCAAAAATCGCCCATATCGCCGCGCCTGATTGCAAAAGATGCCAACACCGCACCCGGACCGGTGTTTTTTCCGCCCGTCCCGTCTAACTATTCGTCTGTCCACCTGGCGGAATCGACTACCCGTCCGCAATACCCATGCGTTAACGAGAGCCAAAGCATGACGTCAAGTGACGAACGCCAGCCGAACAAACGTCGCCGCCTGATCTGGCTTGCAGCATTCATCGTCGTGCTGTTCGCCCTCTACAGCGGCGGCTGGTTCTATCTGGCTGACCGCGTCAGGAGCGAGGCCGACAAGGCGGTTGCCACGCTCAACAAGAATGGCGTCGAGGCCGGCTGCGCCAATCTCCAGGTCAGCGGCTATCCCTTGAGCTTTACCGTCTCCTGCGACAACCTCGCCTATGAGGACGATGCCAAGAACATTGCGGCCTCAGCCGGCAGTTTCAACGCAGCCGCCCAGATCATCCAGCCTCTGTCGCCGGTTGCCAATCTGCGCGGCCCGCTCAGGACCTCCGTGCCGGACATGGTGCCGCTGTGGATCGACTGGGACAATCTGCAGGCCAATTTCAAATTGTGGTGGCCGCTGCCGCGGCGGATTTCGCTGGAGGCAGAGGGCCTTTCCGGCCAGACCGATCCGGCCGACGATACCGATCCGGTGCAACTGTTCAGTGCCGGCAAGGCATCAGGTCAGTTGCAGCCCAACGGCGAGGATATCGACTATCTCGGCAGTTTCGGCGATCTCGAGGTCGACCCCGACGCACTTGGCGGGCGCGTGCTTCCGGCGCTCGATGCCAGCGGCGACGTGACATTGAAGAACGGCGTCGCACTGATCGGCACGCGGGTGAAGAGCCTTCGTGGCCAGGCGATCGAAATCCGCAACCTTGATCTGTCGTCGGGGACGGCGCGCATCACCGTTTCGGGACCGCTCTCGGTCGATGCCGAGGGCCTGGTCAACGCCGACCTGATGATCAGGTTGAAGGACCCGAAGGCGGTGGCGGCCATCCTCGGCACCGCCATACCCGAGCAGAAAAGCCAGATCGAGCAGGGTTTTTCTGCCCTGGCGGTGCTCGGCAACGAACCGTCCATGCCGCTGAAGGTGGTCAGGGGCAAGGCCTCGCTCGGCTTCATTCCGCTGGGCAAGATCAAGCCGGTCGAATAGCTCAGCCATGGCAAAACCCGTGAAGCTGCTGAGCGTTGGCGCTTTGACGCTGGACACCATCCTGCACGTCGAGACGCTGCCCATGCATCAGGGCAAGTTCATGGCCTCCGACGGCGTCCAGATCGCCTCGGGCATGGCCACCAGCGCCGCCTGCGCTGCCCATCGCCTGGGCGCCGAAGTATCGCTGTGGGCGAGTGCCGGCGACGATGCCGTCGCCGACCAGCTCATCGCCGGCATAGAGGCCGAAGGCGTCGATTGCACCTTCGTGCGGCGCGTCAGAGGTGCCCGCTCGGCGCTGGCCTCCATCCTGGTCGACGCGCATGGCGAGCGCATCATCGTGCCGTTCTATGACAGGCTTGCCCAGGCCGATCCCGACGTCCTGCCGGTCGCCGACCTCATGGCATTCGATGCCGTTCTGGTCGATGTCCGCTGGCCGGGTGCGGCGGCACTCGCCCTGAAGGCGGCGCGCGCCATCGGCCGTCCGGCGATCCTCGATGCCGACACCGCGCCGCTGGAGGTCCTTGAGCAGTTGTTGCCGCTCGCTACGCACATCATCGCTTCGGAGCCGGCAGCGCGCATCGTCTGCGGCCAGGCGCTCGATCCGAAAACGGCTTGCGCCGATCTCGCCAGCCGCAGCGACGCTTTTGTCGCAGTGACAGGCGGCGCGGCGGGCAGTTGGTGGCACGACCGTCGCGCTGGCTGCGTGCGCCATGTCGCGGCGCCGAAAATCAAGGCGGTCGACACGCTCGCCGCCGGCGATGTCTTTCACGGCGCCTTCGCCGTCGGGCTGGCGGAAGCCATGCCGGTCGAGCAGGCTTTGCGGTTTGCCAGTGCGGCCGCGGCGCTCAAATGCCTGCGCTTCGGCGGCAGGCTTGGCGCGCCGAACCGAGCCGAGACGCTGGCCATGGTTGCGCAGACCTGGCCTGCCTGAGACAGACCTAGCCCTTCGCGGGG
>NZ_RZPB01000831.1:0-2464 GCF_003998535.1 Mesorhizobium sp. M7A.F.Ca.AU.002.02.1.1
GGCCAAGCGCCGAAAAATCCGGCACCATCGACAGTTCATCTCCGATGCCGCGCGCGACCAGAGGTCTGGCCGCCAGGCACATCGGCACATCGGCGCCGAGCGAGAGGCCGATCCGCGCCAGCTCTGCGCCGTCTATATCCAGGCCCCATGTCTCCACCAGCCCGCGCAGCACGGTCGCCGCGTCGCTCGAACCGCCGCCGACGCCGGAGGCGACCGGCAGGTTCTTTTCCAGCCGGATAGCGACCGGCGGTGTTCTCTCGTGCCCGACCGCCTGTCGCAGGGCATCGCGCGCCCTAGGCACCAGATTGCTGGCGTCGAGAGGAACCGCCGGGGCGTAGCGGCCGGACACGGTAAATTCATCGCTGTCGGCAGGCGCGATTTCGACCCTGTCGCCAAACCGCGTGAACACCGCCAGGCTCTCGATCAGATGATAGCCGTCAGGGCGCCTGCCGGTGACATGCAGCGCAAGATTGATCTTGGCGTGCGCGTGCCAGCTACGCGACCCGATGTCGGTGTCCACAATGGTCTGCGAAATGGTGCTCAGTCCTTGGCCAGCCGGTACTCGCCGGTCTTCGGATCCTTGACCAAAGTGCCCATCGCGCCGTTGGCCGTCTGCTTTTCGGTACGCCGCACCTTGGCGGTCACGCGTTCGGCTTCGCGGATGAAGGTGCGGTAGCCGAAATAGGCGGCGACGCCAACGACGGTGAAGAAAATGATCTGCGGCATACCAAAACTCCTCCCACGCTGGGCCGGCGAAGGTGGCCGGTCGGGTCGGTTAAGCTCTCATGCTAGACGCTTTTGCCGGGTTTTCAAAGCTCGAAGCGAGACCACAATGCGCGCTCTTCCGCCGCATCGATCAGGCCGCTGGCGGCAGCGCCTGCGATCTCGGGCGCTGAAAAGCCCTTGCTTGAGCCAAACAGGCCGAAGCGGCTGAGGAAACCGCGCGGTGTCGTGATCAGCCTGAGCTGGGTTTTCGCCCCGAAACGGGTCTTGAGCACCGTGCGCATGTCGCCGAGCGCATCGACCAGGCCGAGTTCAAGGCCCTTGATGCCGGTCCAGAACAGGCCGGTGAACAGGTCCGGGTCGTCTTTCAGTTTCGCGCCGCGCCGCTCCTTGACGAGGTCGATGAACGTGCCGTGCACCTCGAGCTGCAGCGCCTTCAGCCGCTCGACATCTTCCTTTTTCTCGGGCTTGAACGGGTCGAGCACCGCCTTGTTCTGGCCGGCGGTGTGGACGCGTCGCTCGATGCCGATCTTCTTCATCAGTTCCGGGAAGCCGAACGAAGCCGAGACCACGCCGATCGACCCGACGATGGAGGATGGGTCGGCGAAGATCTCATCACCGGCAACCGCGATCATGTAGCCACCCGACGCCGCCACGTCTTCGACGAAGACCAGTACCTTTCTGTTCTTTTCCGTGGCCAGGTCACGGATGCGCTTGAAGATCAGCCGCGACTGCACCGGCGAGCCGCCGGGCGAATTGATCGAGATGGCGACTGCCGGGGCGTCGTAGGAAAACGCCTTCTCAATGAGGCCAGCGGTGGAGGCCAGCGACAGGCTCGGCCGGAACTGGCCACCGCCTGCCATGATGGTGCCGTGCAGCCGGATGACCGGAATTGTGACGACGGTGGAGCGCCAGGATTTCGGCAGCAGGCGGTTGATAAGGCGTTTCACGAGGGCGCGGTCTCCGGTCGATAGGTTGCAGGCATGTAGGGATTTCCCGGCCAACGGCAATGTGGCCAGGCAGAATAGCTCAATCTCCAAACAGCGAGGCGAGGCCGTTGGTAATCATTTCGCTGCGCTCGTCAGGGCCGTTGCCTGATTGCGCGTGCAGCATCAGGGGCGGGCGGATGGCAAGCTTTCCCCGTGCCCCGAGCGCTGCCCGCACAACGATGCGGATTGCCGCGGCGTCTGGGCGAGGGTGGACGGCGAGCATTTCGGCATCGCCGAAGCGCCCTGCGATCGCATCGAGAATGGCGCCGAGCTGTTCGGGGCGGGCGATCACGGCAAGCCCGCCGCGCGGCCTGACCACCGCCGCCGCACTGCGGATCCAGCTCTCGAACACCCCGTCCTCCATGACATGGGCCTCTTTTCTGAGGCGATCGGGGGAGGCGCGGTCCCGGGGAGCGTTGAAGGGCGGGTTCATGATGACGAAGTCGAAATCATTGTCGGCGAGGCCGGCGGCCGCCCGCGCCCGGCCCGATACGGTGACATCGGCGACCAGCACGGAGGCGCGATCGCTCAGATGGGCATTGCCGGGATGGGCAAGGGTGGCTGCCGCGAAGGCCGCCATTTCCGGCGCGCGTTCGACAAGCACCGCCTCAGCGGCCGGGCAGCGCGACAGCACCGCCAGGCCGGCGGCCCCGGCACCGGCACCGAAATCGGCGAGACGACCGGCAAGAGAGGACGGCACGGAGGCCGCCAGCATCATCGCATCCATGCCGGCGCGATGACCGCCTTGCTTG
>NZ_RZPB01000832.1:0-2462 GCF_003998535.1 Mesorhizobium sp. M7A.F.Ca.AU.002.02.1.1
GCTCAGGCGATGTGTTCCGCCACGCCAACCTCGCCGGATCGTCGAAGCATGGCGGCGTGCTTGCGCTGATGGGCGACGACCATATGGCCGAATCCTCGACCAACGCGCACGCCACCGAATTCCTGTTCGTCGACACGATGGTGCCGATCCTCAACCCGGCCGGTGTCCAGGAGATCATCGACTACGGGCTCTACGGCTTCGCCATGTCGCGCTTTGCCGGCACGTGGGCGGCGATCAAATGCGTCAAGGACAACATCGAATCGACCGCCTCGGTCGATGCCGCGCTCGAGCGGCTGAACATCGTCGTGCCGGAGTTCGACATGCCGCCTGGCGGTCTCAACATCCGCCACGAGATCGACATGCTCGGCCAGGAAGAGCGGCTGCATGAACACAAGCGCGCCGCGGCCTCCGCCTTCATCCTTGCCAATGGGCTGAACCGCATCGTCTATTCGGGCGGCCGCAATCCGAAGATCGGCATCATCACGCTCGGCAAGAGCTATCTCGACGTTCGCCAGGCGCTGGAGGATATCGGCATCGACGAAGCGGCCGCCAACCGCATCGGGGTGCGGCTGTTCAAGGTCGGCTGCCCCTGGCCGCTCGACCTGCATCACATCGCCGGTTTCGCCCGCGGCCTCGACACCATCGTCGTCGTCGAGGAGAAGCGCTCGCTGATCGAGGTACAGTTGCGCGAAAGCCTTTATGGCACTGCCACCCAACCGGTCATTATCGGCAAGAAGGACGAGCGCGGCGACTGGCTGTTTCCGGCCAAAGGCGCGCTCGATCCCAACGAGATCGCCATCGCGCTTGGCGAGAGGATCGTCAGGACCATCGGCCCGTCCGAAGAGATTTCGGCGCGGGTGGCAAAACTGCGCCAGTTCCAGGCAATGCTCACCGAGGCCACCGACATCGGCTCGCGCACGCCGTTCTTCTGTTCCGGTTGCCCGCACAATTCGTCCACCAAGGTGCCGGACGGCTCGATCGCCGCGGCCGGCATCGGCTGCCACTTCATGGCGCTGTGGATGGACCGCAACACAGTCGGCTTCACGGCCATGGGCGGCGAGGGCGCGCAATGGGTCGGCCAGGCGCCGTTCTCCAAGCGCGAGCACATCTTCCAGAATCTTGGCGACGGCACCTACAACCATTCCGGTACGCTGGCGATCCGCTTCGCGCTGTCGAGCGATGCCAACATCACCTACAAGATCCTCTACAACGACGCGGTCGCCATGACCGGCGGCCAGCCGCACGAAGGCGGCCTGACCGTCGATATGATTGCCAGGCAGGTGCGGGCAGAGGGTGTCGACCGCATTGCCATCGTCACGGATGAGCCGGACAAATATGCTGGCAAAGCCGAATTCCCGGCCGGTGCCACTATCCATCACCGCGACGACCTCGATCTCGTCCAGCGCGAGCTGCGCGACGTCAAGGGCGTTTCGGTCTTGCTCTACGACCAGACCTGCGCCGCCGAAAAACGCCGCCGCCGCAAGCGCGGCACATTCCCCGATCCCGACAAGCGCGTCTTCATCAACGAACTGGTCTGCGAAGGCTGCGGCGATTGCGGCGTACAGTCGAACTGCGTCTCGATCCAGCCGGTCGAGACCGAATTCGGCCGCAAGCGCAAGATCGACCAGTCGAGCTGCAATAAGGATTTCTCCTGCGTCAACGGCTTCTGCCCGTCCTTCGTCACTGTGCACGGCGCCAAGATCCGCAAGGCCGAGGGCCTGGCCGGCAAGGCCGATCCGCTGGAAGGCGTGCCCGTGCCGGCGCAATTCCCGCTTGGCGAGCAGGGCTGGGCGGCGATCATCGACGGCGTCGGCGGCACCGGCGTCGTCACCGTCGGTGCGGTGCTAGGCATGGCGGCGCATCTTGAGGACAAGGGCTGCGGCATGATCGACATGGCCGGCCTCGCCCAGAAGGGCGGCTCGGTGTTCACCCATGTCCGCATCGCTCGTACCCCGGACGACATCCATGCAATCCGCGTTTCGGCGGGGAAGGCCGATCTCGTGCTTGGCTGCGATCTCGTCGTGTCGGGCGCCAAGAAGGTGCTGACCGCGGTGCGCGAGGGCCACACCATCTTCGTCGCCAACACCGCCGAGATCATGCCCGGCGAATTCGCCCGCTCGGCCGATTTTTCGTTGCCGATAGAGCGGCTGAAAAAGGCGATCCGCGCGGCTGCGGGCGACGACAAGGCACATTTCTTCGATGCCACCCGCACTGCCACGGCACTTTTCGGCAATTCGCTCGGCGCCAACATGTTCATGCTTGGCTTTGCCTTCCAGCACAGCGGCCTGCCGCTGTCCGCCGAGGCGGTCGAGAAGGCGATCGAGCTCAATGGCGAAGCCGTGGCGATGAACATCGCCGCCTTCCGCTGGGGCCGTCGCGCTGCCCATCCGCCGGATTTCGTGCGCGGGCTGGTTGCCCAGCCGGGTCCGACCGCGGCTGGAAAGGCAGGCCGGGCCACGGGC
>NZ_RZPB01000833.1:0-2459 GCF_003998535.1 Mesorhizobium sp. M7A.F.Ca.AU.002.02.1.1
CCTGAAAGGGTTTTTCGGCGGCAAGCCGGACGCGGACAAGCCGAAACAAGCGATCTATTGGCGCTCGCAAAACACCACCGCGTCACTGGCCGGCAATCTCTCCGGCATCGATACGCTGTTCCAGGCCTCGAAACTTGGCGACGCCCTGCCGGCCGATGCGCGCTGGATGGCCGAAGCGATCCACATCCAATTGGTCAACGGTGTCGCCACCGCCAAGGCCGTCAGCGGTCCAATCGACAAGGCGCTTGCCGATCCGGCATTGCGCGACAAGCTCGATCATTTCGCGCTGATCACCTCCAGCCTGTCGACCCTGATCGGGACCAGGTTGACCGCTGAATTCGGCCTGACCGCAGGCTTCTCCTCGCTGGATGGGGACTGAATTGAAAACCCCGCTGATAGATCGCCGCGATTTCCTGAGAGCTGCAGGCGTTGGCTTCATGGCCGCGATGGCGCCATCGGCCTGGGCAACGACGCTTTCGACCGACGCCGTCTTCGCCACCGCTTTCGTCAAACGCGACGGCAGCTTTGGCGCTGCCGTCCTGTCCGAGGCCGGCAAAGTCCTGCATGCGATCGATCTGCCCGATCGCGGCCACGATGTCACCTTCGATCCCATATCGAAACGCTCGGTGGTCTTCGCGCGGCAACCCGGCACCTTTGCCGTGGTTTTCGACCATTCGGGCCGTGATGCGCCGCTGACCATCGCCAGCATCGCCGGCCGGCATTTCTTCGGCCATGGCGTGTTTTCGGCCGACGGTGCGCTGCTCTATGCCACCGAAAACGACTTCGACAACGCCGCCGGCGTCGTCGGCGTCTACGATGCGCGGGCGAAATTCAGCCGTGTCGGCGAGTTCCCGACCTATGGAATGGGTCCGCACGAGCTTCTGCTCCTGGGCGATGGCAGGACGATTGCGGTAGCAAATGGCGGCATCGAGACCCATCCGGATTACGGCCGCGCCGAGCTCAACATTGCGACCATGAAGCCGTCCTACGTGCTGATAGACCGCGTCACCGGCGACCTCATCGAGAAGCACGAATTGCCGGCCGCACTGCATCAGCTGTCGATCCGCCACATGGACACCGATCCGTCCGGCACGGTCTGGTTCGGTTGCCAGTACAGGGGCCCGGGCACCGATCGTCCGCTGCTGGTCGGCCGCGCGGTGCGCGGCAAGGAATTGCAACTGCTCGACATGCCGCAGGACGTTTTGTCCGGCTTCCGCAACTACATAGGCTCGGTCGCCGCCAATCCGGCTGCCGGCACGGTCGCGGTCTCCTCGCCGGAAGGCAACTCGCTTGTCGTGCTCGATGCGGCCAGCGGACGGGTCGTCGCGAACAGCGCGCTGGTCGAGGTCTGCGGCGTGGCTCCCGATGGAACCGGCTTCATGGCCACCACCGGCGCTGGCGAGATCGTCGAGGGCAGTGGTGCGACACGCTCCGAACCGGACTATGTCTGGGACAACCACATGCTGCGCATCGAGCAGGCCGCATAGGCCACAAGCGAAGCCGCTTAACGAATTATGCACTATCCCCTTGCGGTGGCGGGCCGTGGCGGGCACAGGGAATTGTCTTTCGAACCGGTTGCTTCATGAAATTGCTTGCCATCGACTGTGCCGCCAACCTCTGCGCCGCTAGCGTCTATGACGCGACGGCGAAGCGGGAGCTCGGCCGCTCGGTGCTCGATCTCGGCAAGGGCCATGCCGAGCAGCTGATGGCGGTCATCGCCGAAGCGCTGGAGGCAGGCGCAACCGACTATGCAGGTCTTGGCGCCATTGCCGTGTCTGTCGGCCCCGGTTCCTTCACCGGTCTGCGGGTCGGCGTCTCGACCGCGCGTGGCCTGGCGCTGGCGCTGAAGATACCGGCAATCGGAGTGACGACACTGGAGGCGCTGGCTGCCGAAGCAGCGACGGCATTTCCCGGTCGCGCCGTGCTGGCGGCGCTGGATGCCGGCCGTGAGGAGATCCACGCGGCTTTTTACGACGAAAGGTTAGTCTTGACTTACGGTCCGGCCGTGGCCACGCTGGCCGACGTGGTGGCAATGGCGAAGGCAACGTCTCTGGTGCTTGCCGGCACCGCTGCAGCGCTCATCAGCGCATCGGCCGGGCGCGAATTCGATGTCGGCCCTCGGACGGCCACCGCCGACATTGTCACCTACGCCCGCCTGGCTGCCGCCAAGGGCGCGGGCGAACGGCCGAAACCACTCTATCTGCGCGGCGCCGACGCCAAGCCGCAGGCCGGGTTCATTCTTTCAAGGATCAGACCATGATCCCGAAAAGTGGAAGCCGGTTTTCACGGACAACGGTTCCCGTTTGTCCAGAGATCATGGTCAAACAAGAAAACAAAAATTAGATGCGCATACCTTTTCTCCAATCACGCCGCCGGGACTATGCGCTCGAGCCGCTGAGGATCGCCGACAGTCCGGCGGTCTCGCTGCTGCATCGCGAGGACTTTGTCCGCCCCTGGAC
>NZ_RZPB01000834.1:0-2458 GCF_003998535.1 Mesorhizobium sp. M7A.F.Ca.AU.002.02.1.1
TGGCCGCCTGCACGGCGCGGCGCGCGATGTCGACCGGCGACTGGCCGTCGATGATCGGCAGCGTGGCGACCTTGACCTGTTCGCCGAGCTGGCGAAGCTGCTCCTGCGCGGCGGGGCGCCGCGTGTCGAGCGAGGCCATCAGGACCTTCTTGTTCTGACGCTCGGAAAGACGCTTGGCGATCTTGGCCGAAGTGGTCGTCTTGCCGGAACCCTGCAGGCCGACCATCATGATGACGACCGGCGCCGGGGCATTGAGATCGATGGCGACGCCTTCAGCGCCGAGCATGTCGACCAGTTCGTCATGAACGATCTTGACGACCATCTGGCCGGGCTTGATCGACTTGACCACGGCAGCGCCGACGGCCTTCTCGCGCACCTTGTCGGTGAAGGAGCGCACCACTTCCAGCGCCACGTCGGCTTCGAGCAGCGCACGGCGCACCTCGCGCAGCGCCGCCGAGACATCAGCCTCCGACAGCGCGCCGCGGCCGGTCAGGCCGTTCAGGATCGAACCAAGACGTTCCTGTAGCGATTCAAACATTCGTTTTCCTTTTCCCTGGCACCCGGATGGTGCCCGAGAGGTAATGCGTTCGCGCCCAGTGTCCAACCAAAAGTCCAAGCAAAAGCCAAAACCAAAAAGCACCCGGGGGCGCTCAGCGCTGCCGGGTGTTGGCCTCCAGGATCGATTTACAGCACTTCACCTCAAAGAGGTTTCGGCGTCCTGGTCGGCTTGCTCGGAGGGATACTCGTCGCGGAATTCGGGGCGTGTAGACAGGAAATCTGCGCAAGAGTCAAGACAAGGGCCGGGTAGCGTCATTCCCGGACCCGCATTCAGGCCGTGCTCGCGCGGTCCGGAAGCTCGGCGGCGACCTTGAGCGGCGAGCGCGGATGCAAAAGCAGCCCGATGGTCAGCAGGCTGCAGGCGATGCCGATGAAGGCGATGAGAACCGCATCCGACGTTGCCCAGCCCGGTCCCTCGAGCGGCCTGGCGTTGAACAGGGCGAAGGAATTGTAGCTTTCCTGATGCGAGATCAGCAGGAAGCCGGTCAGGTTGTTGCCGAGATGAGCACCCAGCGCGGCGCCGAGATTGCCTGTTGCGTAAACGACAAGCGTCAGCAGCAACGCGAAAGCGGCGATCGACGCCAGCACACAGGCGTTGATGGCTGGCGACGAACTCGCACTCCAATGCAGCGAGGTGAACAGCAGGGCCGGCAGCAGCGCCCAGATGAACGGGCTCTTGAACCGGCTGGCCAGCCCGCGCAGCAGGTAGCCGCGAAACAGCAACTCTTCCGACGAGGTCTGCAACAGAGTGAGCGCGGCGATCGGGATCGCAAACAGCAGCCAGGACGACAGGCTGATCGGGCCGCGCGCGATCTGCGGCTGCAAGAGATAGAGCAGGATTTCGGAGATCAACGAGGTGATCAGCACCGCGATCAGCCCCTTGAGGAAGCCGGACCATGAAACACGCCGGCTGTTGCCGAGCAGCGCCGACAGCTTCTCGCCATGCACCCAGCGCATCGCGACCCACAGGCCGATCCAGATGCCGGCGAACGAGACGAGCGCGGTGAGAATGCCGATGGGCGAGGCGAGGAAACCCTGCATGCCGGATGATGGGGCCGCCTGCCGGGCGAAGAAGGCATAGGTGCCGCCGACCAGCACGGCCACGGTGGTTGCTGCCCAAAAAAGGACGACGATCCCCGTTCCGAGCAACAGGCGCGGCAAGGTCGTCCTGGCGTTCGGCGAATGCCTGTAGCGCTCGAAGGCGGCCGGATCGATGGTCACGCGGGCTCCTTTGCCAAAGTCATCGCCTATTGACTAACCGACCGCCGGAAAAATCGGAAGTCTTCCGCAAAGGACAATGCTCAGAGCAGCGTCGGCGCACAAGAGGCGACGCTGCGGTGCCGCCTGCCGGCGGCCGCTGCTGTGGCAGCGGCCGCTTATGTCAATTGTCGTCAGCGCACGACGTACATGATGCGCCGGGTCTGCGGATCGATCAGCGCCCGCTGGCCGTTCACATAGACATAGCGGTAATTGTAGTCTGGAATCTCGCGCAGCTCGACGGTGTCGGGCAGGGTCGCGCCGGTGACCACTTCGCCATCGAGATAGATGGGATCGAGGCGGTGCGTGTCGACATAGGTGCGGACTTCAGCCGGGGGCGGCGGGAAGTCATCGACGACCGGATCGCTGGCGATGATCGCGCCGGTATAATCGGTCGAGTAGTTGCCGATGTCCTCCGGCGGCGAGACGACAGCAACGCTGGCGCGCCGTTGCGTCAGCACCACCCGGCTGCCGCCTATATCGGCCGTCACATAGTCGGAATAGACCCAGCCCTGGCCGCCGGCCTCGGCTATGGTGCACCATTTGCTGTTTTCGATGCAGCCATTGAGCGTTGCCGACTGACCGGCGGCGAGCACGCCGATGACAGGGTATTGCGGGCCGGGTCCGGCGCGAACGTTAAGAT
>NZ_RZPB01000835.1:0-2455 GCF_003998535.1 Mesorhizobium sp. M7A.F.Ca.AU.002.02.1.1
GTCATGTTCTGTCTTATGGACGTGTCCGGGTCCATGGGCGAGCGCGAGAAGGATCTGGCCAAGCGCTTCTTCGTCTTGCTGCACCTGTTCTTGAAACGGCGCTACGACCGCATCGAGATTGTTTTCATCCGCCACACGCACCTGGCTCAGGAGGTCGACGAGGAAACATTTTTCTACAACACCCAAAGCGGCGGCACCGTCGTTTCCACCGCGCTGGAGGAAATGCACCGTATTATCACCAGCCGCTACCCGGCCCATGACTGGAACATCTATGCCGCCCAGGCCTCGGACGGCGACAATTTCGCCGGCGATTCGGAGCGATGCATTTCGCTGCTCAACGGCGAGCTCATGCGGCTGTGCCAGTATTTTGCCTATGTCGAGATCATCGACGAGCGTGAAGCTCATATTTTCGGCTCGACAGAAAACGGGACATCGCTCTGGCGTGCCTACAACTCCATCGACCAGAAATGGCCGAACTTCCAGATGAGCCGCATCGCCACACCCGCCGATATCTATCCGGTTTTTCGCCAGCTCTTCGGCAGGCAACCGGCCGCCCTCAAGAGGGCATGAGGGTTCCCGATGGCCAGACAAGCGAGCAAATCCAGC
This sequence comes from Mesorhizobium sp. M7A.F.Ca.AU.002.02.1.1, assembly GCF_003998535.1. Classification (NCBI taxonomy): domain Bacteria; kingdom Pseudomonadati; phylum Pseudomonadota; class Alphaproteobacteria; order Hyphomicrobiales; family Phyllobacteriaceae; genus Mesorhizobium; species Mesorhizobium sp. M7A.F.Ca.AU.002.02.1.1. Next base: position 607 of record NZ_RZPB01000835.1, read on the forward strand.
CTGCTTTTTTCAGGGTCCGACTGGGATTTCAAAACATTGTCGCGGGCCTATGACGCTATCGAGGCACTCGCGGTCGAAGAGCTTCATCTGGACACCTATCCCGTTCAGATGGAGATCATCTCGTCGCAGCAGATGCTCGACGCCTATTCGTCCATCGGCATGCCATTGATGTACCGTCACTGGTCTTTCGGCAAACATTTCCTCCACCAGGATTTGCTCTATCGCAAGGGCGGGCGGGGGCTTGCCTATGAACTGGTCATCAATTCCAATCCCTGCATCGTCTATCTGATGGAGGAAAACACCATGGCCCTGCAGGCCCTGGTGACGGCCCACGCAGCGCTCGGGCACAATCATTTCTTCAAGAACAATCAGCTGTTCAAACAGTGGACGGATGCGGGTGCGATCCTCAGCTACCTGGACTTCGCCAAGGGCTACATAGTCCGCTGCGAGGAGCGGCACGGCCTCGCCGCCGTCGAAGCTGTTCTCGATTCCGCCCACGCGCTGATGGATCAGGGCGTGTTTCGCTATCACCGGCCGCCGAGGTTGTCGTCGGAACGGCAACGCGAAGGAATTCGCGAGCGTCTCGAATACGAGGAGCGCTCCTACAACGACTTGTGGCGTACGCTGCCGGCCTCGCAGCAAGCGGCCAACGACAAGGGCCAGGACCCAGAGTGGAAGAAATCGCTCAATCTGCCCGAGGAAAACCTGCTCTATTTCCTGGAAAAGAACAGCCCAGTCCTGGAGCCCTGGCAGCGCGAGATCATCAGGATCGTTCGTGTCATCGCGCAATATTTTTACCCGCAACGGCAGACACAGGTGATGAACGAAGGTTGTGCCACTTTCGTGCACTATACGCTGATGAACATGCTGTTCGACCGCGGCCAGATCAGCGAAGGCGCCATGCTCGAAATCCTGCGCAATCATTCCAACGTGGTCTTCCAGCCGGCCTTCGACGATCCGCGTTTTTCAGGCATCAACCCCTATGCTCTCGGCCTCGACATGATGCAGGACATTCAGCGCATCTCGACCGAACCCACGGCCGAGGACCGCGATTGGTTCCCCGACATGGCCGGCCAGGGCAACTGGCGCGAGGTCCTGCTGGACGCCTGGGCCGAGCATCGCGACGAATCCTTCATCCGCCAGTACCTCAGCCCTGCCTTGATCCGGAAATGGCGGTTTTTTGTGCTCGGCGACGCTGCCGACCAGCCGCATTGCCTGGTCGCGTCCATCCACGATGAGCGCGGCTACGCCAAGATACGCGCCGCGCTCGCCAACAGTTATGATCTCGGCGCGAACCGGCCGGACATTCAGGTGGTGGATGTCGATCTGCTCGGCGACCGCCATTTGCGGCTGCAGCACAAGGTCAATGACGGCATCCTTCTCGAGGATGCCAGCCGCGACGCCACGCTTCGTCACATCCGCAGGCTTTGGGGTTATGAAGTCAGCCTGGCGGCCATGGATGCCGAGACCGGCGCGACGATCCACGAACGCTCGACGAGCCAGATCGCGGGATGACGGCACCCGGTCTCCCGGCGCACATCAGGCGTCGCCGGCTGGCCTGATCCTCAGCCTTGCGATCCGGTTCTTGTCGCGTTTCATGACGATGAAGCGCTTGCCGTGGAACGTAAAAGCCTGCTTCTCCTCGGGGATCGATTGCGTCTCGTGGATGACGAGGCCGGCAATGGTGGTTGCCTCCTCATCCGGCAGGTTCCAGTCGAGAGCCCGGTTGAGGTCACGGATCGGCACCGTACCGTCGACGACCACGGAGCCGTCGGCCTCCTGCTTGACGCCCTGTATGTCGACATCGTGCTCGTCGGCGATCTCGCCGACGAGCACGATGTCGACATAC
>NZ_RZPB01000836.1:0-2454 GCF_003998535.1 Mesorhizobium sp. M7A.F.Ca.AU.002.02.1.1
CCGCTCGTGTATCCAGGCTGAAAGAACTCTTGCAGGAAACGAGGCCGCCATTGCCGATCGTGTCGGCGATCACGCCGGCGGCTTCGCCAACCCCGGCGACATAGGCGACCAGCGTTTGCCTGGCGACCGGGCTGGTGTCGGCCTTGTCGAGCATTTCCATCACCTGCCCCACCGATATCCGGCCTGTCGCGGTCGACGGGAGGGCGATGGCAGCAAAAGGCGTTATGGACGCGGCGACAATCGCGATGGCTGCCACGGCAATCCGGCGTTTGAACGAAGGCATAGGTTTCTCCTGTGATGAGGAATTGACAAGAATCATCATTACGCATAAACAAATTATTGTAAAACGATAACTCATTACAATGGAGTGATAACGGCGATGATTGAACCTGTCATCACGGCTGTCCCTGCCGATCCTGCCCGCCAGCTTAGATTGAGACGCATCCGACTTTTCAGCCTAGTGCTGGCGAGGTGTTTTGTCGTCCTCGCCATATTGCTGACCATCGGTCTGCTGTTCTACTGGCTCAGCGTCTCCGCCAGTTCGATCGCGGCCGATGCGCAAATCCCACAGGAATGGCTGAGCGAGCTTGGCCTCGGTCGAAGACTGGTCGGGTTCGCGATCTCGTTCGTGCCGCTTGCCTGCCTCGTCTTCGCGCTCATGGCCGCAAGGCGCTGCTTCGGCGCTTTCGCGTCCGGCAACTTCTTCGGTCAGGGCGCCATCAGCAATTTGCGATACTTTGGCCTCGGCCTGCTGGCATCCGCCTTGCTGAAACCGGTTTCGGCGGCGGCATTGTCCGTTCTGCTCAGCTGGGACGCGCCTGCCGGCCAGCACCGGCTGACGCTCGGTCTCGACAGCGACACGATGCTGACCTTGCTGGCAGCTTGCATCGTCGCTGTCATCACCTGGGTCATGGCCGAGGCATCGGCACTCGCCGAAGAAAACGCGCAATTCATCTGATGAGGATCAGCTCATGCCCATAAGGGTCAGGCTCAATGTCGTCCTCGCCGAACGAAACGTGAAGTCAAAGGACCTGGCCGAATATGTCGGCATCACCGAGGCCAATCTTTCCCTTTTGAAGCAGGGAAAGGTCAAGGGTATCCGGTTCGACACGCTGGAGCGCATCTGCGACTATCTCGACTGTCAGCCGGGCGATCTGCTTCGCTTCGAGAGGGTGTCCGAATAGCACAAAGAAATAGGCCGCCGGGTTGCCCCGACGGCCTTATTGCCTGAGATCGTTGCCGTCCGCGCTTACTGCGCGGCGGTGGTCATGTCGGCCAGCATCGGCTCGGCGACTTCCGCACCCGAGGCCTTGCGGCGCTCGTCGATGATCAGTTCGTCGCGCGAGGTGGCGATGCGCCGGATCTGGCTCATCGTGCCGCCGGTACCGGCCGGGATCAACCGGCCGACGATGACGTTTTCCTTCAAGCCCTGCAGCATGTCGGTCTTGCCGGCAACGGCAGCTTCCGTCAGCACTCGCGTCGTCTCCTGGAAGGAGGCGGCCGAGATGAAGGACGGCGTCTGCAGCGATGCCTTGGTGATGCCGAGCAGCACCGGCAGGCCTTCGGCCGGCTTCTTGCCGTCCTCGACCAGACGCTCGTTGACCTCTTCCAGTTCGATCACGTCGACATGATCGCCCGGGATGTAGGTCGAATCGCCCTGCACCGTGATCTCGACCTTCTGCAGCATCTGGCGAACGATCACCTCGATGTGCTTGTCGTTGATCGACACGCCCTGCAGACGGTAGACTTCCTGGATCTCGTTGACGAGGTAGGAAGCAAGTGCCTCCACGCCCTTGATCGCCAGGATGTCGTGCGGCGCCGGGTTGCCGTCGAGGATGTAGTCGCCCTTCTCGATGACGTCGCCGTCCTGGAGATGGAACGGCTTGCCCTTCGGGATCAGGTATTCGACCGGCTCAAGCGTCGAGTCATGCGGCTCGATGATGATGCGACGCTTGTTCTTGTAGTCGCGGCCGAAGCGGATCGTGCCGTCGATCTCGGCGATGATGGCGTGATCCTTCGGACGACGTGCCTCGAACAGCTCGGCAACACGCGGCAGACCGCCGGTGATGTCCTTGGTCTTGGCGCTTTCCATCGGAATACGCGCCAAAACGTCGCCGGGGCGAACCTGCGAACCCGGCTCGACCGAAAGAATGGCCTCGACCGAGAGCAGGAAGCGGGCGTCGCCGCCCTTGGACAGCTTGCCGACCTTGCCCTTGGCGTCCTGGATCGCAATCGCCGGCTTCAGGTCGTTGCCACGTGGCGTCGAGCGCCAGTCGATGACCTCACGCTTGGTGATGCCGGTCGACTCGTCGGCCGTTTCCTGAACGGAAATGCCGTCGACCAGATCCTCGTACGACACCCTGCCCTCGATTTCGGTGAGGACCGGACGCGTGTAGGGATCCCACTCGGCGATACGCTGGCCGCGCTTCACCTTGTCACCATCGTCCACGAACT
>NZ_RZPB01000837.1:0-2450 GCF_003998535.1 Mesorhizobium sp. M7A.F.Ca.AU.002.02.1.1
GACGACCGCCGGCCGCGCTCCAGAATCTCTCACATGGCGCAGAGACAGACTGGCATCGACTTTGGGCTCGAGGTGACGGCAGGCGGCGTCACTCATCTGGAACTGCGCGACGACCGTCGGGGAAGCAACGCGCCGGAGAAGGCAAAGGCGCCGGGCCACGCCACGCCGGTCGACTATGAAGCTGGCAAGGCCACGGTCGGCGGTTTGGTCACAGTCGAAGCGGGCTCCCATCAGGGGATGGAAACGCGCCGCGCCGGTGCTCCGCGATGAGAAAATCCGGGACTGACAATCTCGTCCCGGCCATCAAGAGCCCCGGCGATGCGCCGTCGATGAAGGGCGCAGAGCAGTTCGAGATTTTCCCCGACTACGGCCCGACGATCAACAGGCGCCACATGGTAGCGGCAGCGGTGGTGGCAGTCCCGCTCCTGTTCGGTTTCACTGGCCTTGCCATCCGTTATGCCGCTGTTGCTTCAACATTGGCAGAACCAGGCTTCGGGTCTTATGCTCGTGCGCTCTGCCGATGGGATTGCCACTGGTATGTGGACATTTCCGAACGCGGCTACGAGCGCTTTCCCATCCCGAACCAAAGCAATGTCGGACGATGGGGCTTCTTTCCATTCTACCCGATGCTGGTAGCGGTGATCCGAGCGATTTTTCCTTTCCCCACGATAGTGGTCGCAACCGTCGCTTCACTTGCATGCAGCTACGCCGCATGTCTGGTGGCATGGCCGCTGCTGAAGAAGAACATGCGGGCCTATGTGCTGTACTGCGCTTTTTTGCTTAGTGGCCCGTTCTCCTTCCACTTCACCACTTTCCTTTCCGAACCTCTTTTCGTGCTCCTGACCTCGAGCGTTTTCCTGGCACTCAAACGCTCCAGCTATCCCGCCGCTGGCATCTCGTCAGCGCTCCTCTCGGCAACGCGGCTTGTTGGGGTCCTTGTCGTCTTTGCGACCGTCATTGAAATGTTCCAACAGCATCGGAAAGGGGGCGGCTCACCACTCTCCTTTCCTCGTTGGGTGCTCGGTCGGCCGGATCTGCTCGTCGCTATCTTGATCTCGCCTGCCGGCTTGTTCGCTTACATCCTGTTTTTGTATGTCACTGTCGGCGACGGCTTTGCGTTCCTGCACGTCCAACGCGCCTTTGGACGAGTGGCTGGGAACCCGATCCTGTTTCTGTGGGACGGCCTCTCAGCGTTTCCCAAGACCGGGTGGCTGCCCACGGCGCCGCAATGGAGTGCGCTCGCGGCAATCGCCGGGCTGGCGTTATCAGTCGTGCTGATGGCTCGCAAGCAATATGGCGCTGGTATCTTTTGCGCGATCAGCATTGTCGTGCCATTGATTACGAATCTGGCCTCCATGGTCAGATACGTCATTGGGCTTGCGCCTCTGATACTGTTGATGGCGTTCTTGCTGTCGGCATCGAAACTGACCTGGATAGCCGCTTTGTTTCTCTTCCTGGTCGCCTGCTATTTCATGACGGTGGCATGGATTGGGGGCTACCTTGCTTTGGTCTGACGTCGGCAACCCCTACGCACGCGCGATCTCGCTTGGGGGTTACGCGCTCGCCGCGGCTTTGGCCGTGTCCGAAATCCTCATCCTTGCGCTGGCTCTCCATCCGAATGTCCACCCCGACTATCGGGCCTATTACATCGACCGCACGACAACCTGCCTCAACCGCGATACCGTTGGCAGCTACTCACTCGGCCAGACAGTGTCCTTCCGGTCCGACGGCGCCAAACGGGCTTCCGGCATGAAAGTTTGTGGCTGGTCGGGGCCAGCAGCCGACGGCACACATTCGCTGGGTGAAACCTCGCGGCTTCGCCTGCAGATACCGCCGCTTCGCGACGGCCTAAAGGCAACGCTACAAATGGCCGCTGTCGTTCGTCCGCCACAGATGACCCAGAGGGTGATAATCTCAGTCCATGGCGTATCCGTGCATAAGATCACGCTGTCGGGCAAGCAACCCATGACCGTCTCGTTCTTCATTCCGCACGCAGCTTTTTCAAACGCCAGCACGTTCGAGATGACGTTTGACTATCTCGACGGGATCCTGCCCAGCAAGGCCGCCAGCAGCATTTACAAACGCTCCATCAAATTGGTGTCGTTTCGACTGGACGCCGTTTAAATATTATCGCCGCTGGCGGGAGCGGTTGCCGTGCCGACCGGGACGGCGATCGGCAAAAACCCACCGGTCAAGAACGAAGAAATTGATGGTGGGAACGAGCAGGCACGTAATCAGGACGGGAACGACGAGCGGCAAGCCCAGCTTCACCGTCATAAGTGCCGGCGCGCCATAGGCAATGGCAAAGCCTGTTGCCGCCAGCAGGAGAAAACGTGGCGCTGTGGTTCGATGCGACCGGCCCGACACGAACGTCAGGTATTTGTGCGCGAGATACGAAAACAAGGCGGCTGCGGCATATGCCCCAAGCGAAGCCTGGACGGGCGTGAAAC
>NZ_RZPB01000838.1:0-2448 GCF_003998535.1 Mesorhizobium sp. M7A.F.Ca.AU.002.02.1.1
CGTTCATGAGGGCTTTCCGCAAGCTTCCCCTCGGTCATAGCAAAAGAGAGCTAAGAAGCCCTTGAAACAACATACGGCTTTGGAACGGCTTGGTCCTGCGCCTACTTGTCGAGCGCGGCGAAATAGGCGTTCTCGATGTCGGCGGCCATCACATCGGCGCCGAAGCGTGCCTTGAGGTCGGCCCCATCCGGCATCAGGTCGCGATAGGCGGCCGGGTCGGCCAGCGCTTGGCTCATCCTTTCGGCGAGCTCGATCGGGTCAGGTCGGATCAGGGCAGGGGAACCGGTGTCGAATATCTCCGGAATGCCGCCGACCGCTGTTGCGATCATCGGCTTTCCCGCGGCAAGCGTTTCCAGGACGATATAGGGCATGGCTTCGGCGCGCGAAGGAACGATGATAAGCGCGGCAAGGGCAAAGGCCTCCCTGGCCGGCATCGGCGGTAGGAAGCGGACATGGCGCTCGAGCCCGAGGCGTTTCACTTGCCCGTGGTAACGCGGTAGGTCGTCGCCGTCGCCGACCATCACCGCGGTCAGCGCGCGGCCGAACCGTGGGCCGGCGAGCGCCAATGCGTCGATGAAGATGTCCGGCCCCTTCAGGTCGCGCATCATGCCGATATAAAGCAGGTCGGCTGCGTCCGGCGCGGTGATCACCGGCTCGAATTCAGTGGCGCGCAGGCCGTTATAGACGAGGGTGTTGGGAATGGGCGGCTCGCCGACCTTGTGGCGATAGGTCCGCCGCTCATAGTCCGAGACAAACAGCAGATAGTCGGTGAAGCGAGCCATGAAGCGCTCGAGCGCGAAGAACAGCTTTCCGGTGGTCGTGTTCTCGTCATAGTGGAGGGAGCCGCCATGCGGCGAATAAAGGCGGGCTACGCGAGACCTTGATACCCGCAACAACGAGCCGAACAGACGGGCATAGGCGCCACCCTTGGCGCCGTGCCCGTGCAGTACGTCCGGCCGCAATTCCTTGATGATCCTGTACGTGCGCCAAGCCGAGGCAAGGTCGCCGGGACCGACGTGGCGCTGCATCGGCGTGCGATGAATGCCGAGCGCCAGCATGTTCTTCATCTGCTCGAACAGATGTTCCTCGAACGCGCCGCCCGTCGTCGAATCGCAGACGATGCCGACGGAATGCCCGGCGGCGACCTGCGCCTCGGTCAGGTCGCGCACATGCCGGAAAATTCCTCCGACGGGTGAGCGAAAGCAATGGACGATCCTGAGCCTGTCCGCCACTTGGTATCTGTCAGAACAGGCGTTCGCGGACGTAGACCGTATCGCCCGGCAGCAGCGGGTCGGAGGTGACCACGCGGCCGGTCATCACCTTGCCGTTGATGTCGCGGGTGATGTCGACGCTTTCCTGGTTGGCGCGCGGCGTGAAGCCGCCGGCAATGGCGATTGCCTTCTGCACCGTCAGGCCGGGGACGTAAGAGTATTGGCCGGCGGCACCCACTTCGCCCATGACGAAGATCGGCCGGTAGCGGTCGATCTCGACCGAAACGTCGGGATCGCGCAGATAGCCTTGCCGCAATTTGTCGGCGATCTCCTTTTCCATCTGCTGCGCGGTGTGGCCGCGCGCCGGTATGGCGCCGACAAGCGGGAAGGAGAGATAGCCGGATTGATCGACGCTGTAGGTGTTGGTCAGCCCGTCCTGCTCGAACACGGTGACGCGGACGCGATCGCCGGCGCCAAGACGATAGGGCTGATCGAGCACCTCATGGAAGGCGGCCGGCGTCGGCCGGTAGCTGGAACAGCCAGCCAGCATCGATACGGCAAGCAGCGCGCGAAACAGGGAAGCAGTGCTTTTCATGACCGGACAAGTACCTTCGACTGGGCCGCTGCGGCGTCGCAGCAAACATCAGGGATCGAGGCCCGTTATCATCCTGTTAGGGTTAATGGCCGGTAAAGGGAGCGGCCGACACGTGGCGCATCGGCAAGAGTTTTTGCGATTTCTGGCGGTTTTGTTTGTCGCCCGCCAGTAAACCCTAACGGAAACTTACCGCGATCTTAACGGCTGAGTTACCATAGTTGTTTACGGTGCGTGCTGACCCAGTATCGGAGTAGGGATGCATGTCCGTTCAGTCCGCGGCCGCAGATGTCGATGTCGATCTCAGGCAGCTCTTCGCCAGCCTGGCGAGGAATTGGCTGCGTATAGGCCTCGTCGTCCTGTTGGCGACCGGGCTGGCCTTTGCTTTCGCCTCGCTGGCAACCCGGCACTACAAGGCCGAGACGCAGGTGGAGATCGCGCCGCGCGAATCCATCTACACGCGGCCGGCCAGCAACAACAACGACACCGACAAGCCTATTCTCGACGAGCAGGGCGTCGCCACCCAGGTCCAGATCATTTCCTCCAACGAAATCCTCAAGCAGGTCTCGCAAAAGCTTGGGCTGGAAAAACTGCCCGAGTTCAATGAAGCGCTCGACATGTCGGCGCTGAGCCGCGCTCTGGTCC
>NZ_RZPB01000839.1:0-2446 GCF_003998535.1 Mesorhizobium sp. M7A.F.Ca.AU.002.02.1.1
GGGCTTGGCATGACGAACATCGGGGCCGGGGGCGCTGCGCCCTCGCTTATCAGGGCATCACTCAGCCGCACCGGCAAATGGGCTGGCAGCGTCGCCTTTGTCGGGGGTGCCGTATCCGACATCCTCAATCCGCTGGCGCCGTTCGCCGCCTATATCGCGCTGGTCGCCGCGGTGGCCGCAATCATCATCGCCATTGCCATCGTGCTCCGGCTGGTGCTGGCGGCCAAGGCGCTGCCGGCCTTGATCTTCGCCACCAGTGCGGCGGCCGTCGCCGGCGGCGTCTACGGCCTGCAGCAGCAGACCAACGCCCAGCATGGGGTGATCGCCAGCCTGGTGCCGGCCATTGCCGGGCTGCAGCAGTCGATGGGCATCGTTACCGAGAAAGTTGCGAAGATCGAGCAGACCGTCACGCAGACGCAAAAGACGGTCGACGCGGTCAAGCAGTCGACCGACACGGCGGCGAAAAAGACCGACGAGATCGCGTCCGTCCAGCAGCAGCAGACTGAGCAGACGGCGGAAGTGCAGAAGACCACCGACGAGGTGAAGAAGGAGACCGAGACGCTGGTCGCCGGCCAGGCGCAGCAGCAGGCCCAGACCGAGAAGCTGCAGGCGACGACGCAGCAGATCGCCGCCTCGATCGACATCATCGCCAAGGGCTTTGCCGCCCTTGCCGCGCAGGGCGGGGCGATCGCCGAGCCGAAGCGGCCGGACGAGTTCTACCACAATGCCCGCGTCTACGAGTTGTCCGGCGACATGCTGAATGCGCGGCGCTCCTACCTCGCCTTTGCCGGCTTCGACGTCGACGCCATCGATCCCTACACGCGCTTTGCCGCGCTGCTTCGGGTGCAGGACGGCAAGGCCGGCGCGCGCGAGGTGTTCGGCGCGCTTGCCGACAAGGGCAAGGCGCTGTCGATCAAGCTGGTGCATATCCAGCAGTTCGACGACGCCCAGCGCCTCGACAAGCTCAACGTCTTCATATCAGCCAATCCAGATTTCGCGCCGGCCTATTTCCTGTTGGCGCAGGAGTTTTCCGAAGACCGCCTCGGCGCCCAGACGCTGGCCGACAAGCGCAACGAGGCCAAGGCGCTGACCAAGTTCACGTCCTACGAAAAGGATGGCGGGTTGCTCAAATATTTCGTCGACCAGACGCAGTTGGCCGACTGGCTGGACCGCAGCCGCAGCCGGCTGGCGGCGCTTGGCGACGTGCTCGACCCCGCCCGCTTCGTGCCTTCGCTGACGCCGATGCGCTCCAACCAGGGCTGGTCGATGACCATCTCGCTGCCCGAGCCGGCGACCGCCATCTCCTGGCGCATGGGCGACAGCGGTCCTTTCACCGACACCGGTTTCCTGGCCATGAACGACCAGACCACCGGCAAGCCGATGGCCAATCCGAGCTTCGAGATACCCGACAGCACCGTGGCGGGGATCATTGCGATCAAATATCTCGACATCAGGGGCCGCGAGACCGGCCCGTTCGACATCCGCTTCGACCCCGAGACAGCGCTTCAGCAAGGCAACAAGCAGATCCTCGACCAGTTCTGGACCTCGTGGATCGCCTTCGATGCCAGCGGCAACCACGGCCTGGTCTATTTCACCCAGATGCTGTCCTACCGCTGCGCCATCAAACAGGTGCATTACAGCCTGAACGGCGCGGCCCTCGACAAGGAGATCAAGATGCCGCCTTGCGACAAGAAGGACCCCTACGCCATCCCCTACGATTACCAGCCCTATTTCAAGGTCGCCGACAGCGTGAAATCGATGTCGGTGCAGGTTACCTACACCGACGACACCAAGTCGCCGGTGCGGGAATACAAGCGACAGTAGCTCACCCTCCCCTTGTGGGGAAGGTGAAGGTGCGCGATGCAAAATGCCTGTCGCGGCGCTTGCGCAACCGCCGCCGAACGGTTCAGTTTGCGCCTTCAGAATCGGTGACAGCGCAATGACCATCCACACCATCAAGGCCAGAGGCATTTCGGTTTCGCTCGACCTCACGGTCGGCCACATCGCCGACATGGTCGTCGAGGCTGGCGGGCGGCAGCTGAAGCCGCTGCATCGCGCGCCCTGGGTCGATGCGAACGAGACGCTGCCGAAAGACCTGCCGGAAGGCACGGTTCGGCTGTCCGGCGATTTCCTCTGCGCGCCGTTTTCGCGCAGCGATGTCGAGGAAGCGCCGCTGCATGGCTGGACGGCCAACAGCGCCTGGGATGTCGTCGAAAGTGTCGCGACCGACGATGGCTGGCGCGCCGTCTATCGCCTGCGGCACGAGGTGATGGGCGCTTCGGTCGACAAGATCCTGACGCTGCGCGACGGCCATCCCTTCCTCTACCAGGAGCATGTATTTTCCGGCGGCAATGGTGCGATCTCGGTCGCCCATCACCCGATGACGGCCATGACCGGCGGCGGCAGGCTGGCCTTTTCGCCGAAGCGTTTTGCCGCGACGCTGGAC